>JAYTRP010000001.1:0-2526 GCA_043746145.1 Hyphomicrobiales bacterium
CCGTCCTTAGCGAATCATGCCCATGCGTGATGACGGCCTCCCGTGGGATACCGCAGCATTACGCAAATGCAGCAAATCGCCCATTCGGCGCAAGACTTAATCGAAAACGGGATCCCGTTTGGCGATGCACTGAGCCGATCTCGCGACAGCGCGCGTGCAACGGCAAAATGGTGCCCAGGGACGGGCTAATCAAACCGTTGCCTTAGAGAGACTTAGCAAATGGTGGGGAACCCAGTTCTCCTCGTAGTTCCCCGTGTTGTTCCGGATGGAGTTCCCCACCTCGGAGCGTAAGCAAGTTTGTGCAGCGCGTCGTCAGAACTTCGCCTCCGTTAAGGGAGATCAACTTTTTCAAATCTGCGTCCATTCGCAGCGGAGTCATCACTTTCGATCACGATTGCCGTACTGCCAGGCGCATCACTCCCCGAATCTCCGCCGCCGTAATAGTCGGCTTCCGAACTACCCTGCCCCGCGCCCGACAAGGCGATCGCCGCCCTGCGCTGATCTGCGAGAGCGGGTGACGCTTTCATCGAGCAGGACATATGAACACGCGCCGCATAAAATTGGGTAGTGGGAATAGATTAATCTACTGCCGCGCGGCTACGAATCGCCCCATTCCCGAATGATTCTTACCCGCCTCCGACGACTTTCCTGGAACATAACTATGGCTTCGAACCGCCTCATCCTCTCTTGGCGTACGACACTGCTCAGCCTGGCGGCCCTTTGCTTGGTCGGCGCAGGTCTCGTCCCCTGCGCCCCCGCAACGGCGCAAATTGCGGCCGAACCGGCAACGCTTCCGCATAAGGCCGAAGGCCAGTCCACTTCGACACAATCTGGCGACAATGCTGTTGAACAGACCTTGGCACTTCACGCCCAAGGCACCTTCGTCGTGCAGGCCAATCCGGCGTTCCGTTCTGCTTTTGAAGGCGCAAACAGCCTGCGCGCACGCGGCGAGACGCGCGAGACGGCTGACGTGACCCTCTACGCGGGGATAAAACCCTGGGCGGGGGCGGAGCTTTGGGTAAACCCTGAAATCGATCAAGGGTTCGGGCTTGCAAATACGCTGGGTGCGGCGGGATTTCCGAGTGGCGAAGCATATAAGGTCGGCAAGGCGAGTCCCTATGTCCGCCTCCAGAGATTGTTTTTTCGCCAGACAATCCAGCTCGGCGGTGCGACCGAAAAGGTCGATGCCGATCTCAACCAGCTCGGCGGTCACCGACATACGGACCGGATTGTCATCACCGCGGGCAAGATCGCCGTCGGCGATACCTTCGACACCAACAGCTACGCCCATGACCCGCGCACGGACTTCCTGAACTGGACGCTGATCGACGCGGGCAGTTTCGATTACGCCGCCGACGCTTGGGGCTACAGCTATGGCGGCGCGGTCGAGCTTTACCGGCGCGGGATTACCGTGCGCGCCGGTCTGTTCAACCTGTCGAAGGTTCCGAACAGCGAGACGCTTGAAAGCGATTTCAGCCAATATGAAGTTGTCGTGGAGGGTGAAGCGCCGCTGTCGATCAGGGGACGTGCGGGCAAGATCAAGCTCACCGGGTTCTTCAATCACGGCAACATGGGGCGCTTTAGCGATGCCGTCGCGCTGGAGCGTGCATCGGGGCACCCCGCCGATACCGCGCTCGTGCGGCGGTTCGCGACGCGCGCGGGATTGAGCATCAACGTCGAACAGGCGGTCACGGACTCGCTTGGTGTCTTTGCCCGCGCCGGGTTCGCCGATGGCCGTTACGAATCGTTCGAGTTCACCGATGTCGACGGGACCGTGTCGGCGGGCGCTTCGCTCAAGGGCAAAGGCTGGGGCCGCGAGCACGATACCGTCGGCATTGGAGCCGTGATCAACGGCGCATCGGCGGACCGCAAGGCGTATCTCAATGCGGGTGGCCTCGGCATTCTGGTCGGCGATGGCCGCCTGCCACGCCCCGGCGACGAACATATCGTCGAGGCCTATTACACCCTCGCTCCAATGAAGGGGATCAACCTGACCGCCGACTTCCAGTTGATCGACAATCCCGCCTACAATCGTGATCGCGGACCGGTCGTCGTGATCGGTTCGCGTTTGCACGGCCAATTCTAGCGGAAGGCACCACTTAAATTATAGGGTGGTGGGGTATAGGTTAATCCGCTAGGCGATCGCGATGACGCACATCGCAGCTGAAAAAACCAAACTGCTCAATCGCCTGAAGCGCATTCGGGGGCAGGTCGAAGCCATCGAACGCGCGGTCGCGTCCGACGGTGAATGTGCGCGCGTCCTGCAACAGGCGACGGCCTGTCGCGGCGCGCTTGACGGCTTCATCGCCGAGGTGATCGAAGACCATATCCGCGAGCATCTCGTCGATCCCGACGCCCCGCGCGATGACCCGCGCGTCCAGGCCGCCGAAGAGCTGGTCGCCATCGTTCATTCCTACCTGACCTGACGCCGGTCCGCCCAAGCCAGAATCGAGACCTGCCATGTCCCACAGCCACACGCACGACGCGCACCATCACGGTCATGGTCACGGCCACAGCCATACGCCC
>JAYTRP010000002.1:0-2521 GCA_043746145.1 Hyphomicrobiales bacterium
CGCGTGTTCACGGCCGGGCTGGTGACGGGCGCGCTTTCGACCGACGCGGCGCGCGGCTCCGACGCCCCGTTCGATGCGCGCATTCACGCCCTTCGGCGACATCGCGGCCAGATCGACGTCGCTTCGGCCCTGCGCGGGCTGATCGCGGGGAGCGCGATTCGCCAGTCGCATTTGACGAACGATCCACGCGTGCAGGATCCCTATTGCCTGCGATGCCAGCCGCAGGTGATGGGCGCATGCCTCGATCTGCTGCGCCAAACGGCTGCGACGCTTGCGGACGAGGCTAACGGCGTCACGGATAATCCGTTGATTTTCGCGGGCGAAGACGTCGCCCTGTCGGGGGGCAACTTTCACGCCGAACCCGTCGCCTTCGCCGCTGACATTATCGCGTTGGCGATCTGCGAGATCGGTTCGCTTGCGGAGCGCCGCATCGCCATGCTGGTCGACCCTGCGCTTTCGGGTCTTCCCGCGTTTCTGACCCCGCGTCCGGGGCTCAACTCCGGCTTCATGATGGCGCAGGTCACAGCCGCGGCGTTGGTGTCGGAAAACAAGCAGCGCGCCTATCCCGCGAGCGTTGATTCGATCCCGACCTCGGCCAATCAGGAAGATCACGTTTCGATGGCGGCGCATGGGGCTCGTCGCCTGACGCCAATGGCGCGCAACGCTCTTGCCGTGGTGGCGATAGAAGCCCTCGTTGCGGCGCAAGGTTGTGACTTCCACGCTCCGCTGAAGTCCAGTCCGCCGCTCGAGGCCGTTCGCGCAAGACTGCGCCGAGAAGTCCCGCCGTTGGCCGACGACCGTTGGCTTCACGGAGATATCACATCGGCGCAGGCGCTTATCCTGTCGGGCGAACTCGTCGCCGCGGCCGGCGCCGATCTCCTGCCGTCGCTGGACGGCGCGCGCGCATAATAGGCTCGGCTTTGCGCCGTTCTATACAGCAGGAAAGGCGTCGCCGATGAATTCTCCCTCTCGCCTCGACAATGCGCGTGTGATCCGGGCGCCGCGCGGTTCCGAACTGTCCGCCAAATCCTGGCAGACCGAGGCGCCGCTGCGCATGCTGATGAACAATCTCGACCCCGATGTCGCCGAGCGCCCGGGCGAACTTGTCGTCTATGGCGGAATCGGCCGGGCGGCGCGCGATTGGCCCTCGTTCGATCGCATAGTCGAAACATTGCGCCGGCTGGAAGATGACGAAACGCTGCTGGTTCAATCCGGCAAGCCGGTCGGTGTTTTCCGCACCCACGCAGACGCGCCCCGTGTCCTGATCGCCAATTCAAATCTCGTGCCGCACTGGGCGACCTGGGACCACTTTCACGAGCTCGATCGCAAGGGCCTGATGATGTACGGGCAGATGACGGCGGGGTCGTGGATCTACATCGGCTCGCAAGGCATCGTGCAAGGCACCTACGAGACTTTCGTCGAGATGGGTCGCCAACATTTCGGCGGCTCGCTGAAGGGCAAATGGATCCTCACCGCCGGGCTCGGCGGGATGGGCGGCGCGCAGCCGATGGCGGCGACAATGGCCGGCGCTTCCATGCTGGCGATAGAGTGCCGCCCCTCCAGCCTCGAGTTTCGCCTTCGCACCGGCTACCTCGACATGGCCGCCAAAAATCTCGACGACGCGCTCTCGCTCATCGAACGCGCGACCAGCGAGGGCCGGGCGGTTTCCATCGGGCTTGTCGGCAACGCCGCCGAGATCCTCCCCGAACTCGTGCGCCGCGGCGTGCGCCCCGATATCGTCACCGATCAGACCTCCGCGCATGACCCGATCAATGGCTATCTGCCGATGGGCTGGACGCTGGCCGAGTGGGAAGATCGTCGCGCGAGGGATCCCAAGGCGGTGGAGCGCGCGGCGAAGGCGTCTATTGCCGAACATGTCCGCGCGATGCTGGCTTTTCATCGCGCCGGCGTCGCCACGGTCGATTACGGCAACAACATCCGCCAGATGGCGTTGGAGACGGGCGTCAGCGACGCTTTCGCTTTCCCCGGCTTCGTCCCCGCTTATATTCGCCCGCTGTTTTGCCGAGGAATCGGGCCGTTTCGCTGGGTCGCGTTGTCGGGCGACCCTGAGGATATTTATCGGACCGACGCGAAGGTGAAGGAGCTGATCCCCGATGACGCGAACCTACACAACTGGCTGGACATGGCCCGCGCGCGAATCAAGTTTCAGGGTCTGCCGGCGCGCATTTGCTGGGTCGGTCTCGGCGATCGCCACCGACTGGGTCTCGCTTTTAATGAAATGGTGGCGAACGGCGAACTCAAGGCCCCAATCGTGATCGGTCGGGATCATCTAGATTCCGGCTCGGTCGCGTCGCCCAATCGTGAGACCGAGGCGATGCGCGACGGCAGCGACGCGGTCTCGGACTGGCCGCTGTTAAATGCGCTGCTCAACTGCGCCTCGGGCGCCACCTGGGTGTCGCTGCACCACGGTGGCGGCGTGGGGATCGGGAACAGCATCCATGCCGGGATGGTGATCGTCGCCGACGGCACCGCCGCGATGGCCGAGCGGCTGGAGCGGGTG
>JAYTRP010000003.1:0-7936 GCA_043746145.1 Hyphomicrobiales bacterium
GAGCGTGCGACGTCCCGCGACACTGCCGCTAGCCTCGCCGACGACCACGATATCTCTCACGCCGTCCGCCCCGTCGAGCCCAGTCATCAACTGATCGACCAACCCGCTTTCCACAATTACGCCCTTGGCTTTGGCGTGGTTGAGAACATAAGCTAACTCGCCATGACGCCAGAACAGGTTGATCGGGACGCAGACGATGCCGAGTTTCGCGCAGGCGAAATAGACGGCGAGAAACTCAATGTTGTTGGTCGACATCAGCGCGAGCGCATCGCCTCTGACATAGCCGAGCCTCGCCAATCCCGACGCTGTCTTGTTGGTCAGCGCGTTGAAGTCGCGATAGAGCAGGCGCCTTGCGCCCTCGACAATGGCGAGCGCGTGCGGGGACCGCGACGCGCTTCTCACCAGCAGGTCGCCGACATTCACGCGCGTTATAAGATTCCGGCCGATTTCTCGATCCATCTCAACTCTACCTTTACGGCGCGTTAGACCTTCTGATCCTCGCCGACCGGCCATTTCTCGAGTTCATATCGCTGCAATTTGCCCGTGGCGCTGCGCGGGATTTTCTCGGACGCAACAAACTCGACGAAGCGTGGTCGCTTGAAGCTGGCTAGCGTCTCACGGCAGAAGGCGACGATCTCCGCGCCGCTGGGACTGTGGCCCTGTCGCGGGACAATCACCGCCTTGATCGTCTCACCCCAATAGGCGTCGGGAATCCCTATGACGCAGACCTCCTGCACAGAGGGGTGACGCGCGATCACCGCCTCGACCTCGGCGGGATAGACGTTCTCGCCACCCGTCTTGATCAGGTAGCGCTTGCGATCGACAAACGTCAGGCTGCCGTCGCCCTCCCTGCGCAGAAGATCGCCGGTGTGCAACCAGCCGCCGCGAAACACCTCATCGTTGGCCGCTTCATCGTCGAGATAACCGCTCATCACGCTGGGGCCGCGCACGACGCACTCGCCGGGCTGGCCGATAGGCATATCGTTCATCGCGTCGTCGACAATGCGTATGTCGAGCAGAGGCGAAGGAAGTTTGCGCAGGCTCGGCGTCTCGCCCGGACCAGAGACGCCATGCGCTAGCAAATAAGAGGTCTCGCTTTGCCCGAAGGCGTCGTAGAATTGGATTGAGAATGCGCGCGTCAGTTCCGCGATAATATCGGGCATCATGTTGGCGTAGCCGATCGCAAACCGCAGGCTTGTCAAATCATAAGCGCTGCGACGGGAATGGTTGAGGAAGTCGGTCAGCACGCCCGGCAATAGCAGTGTCCATGTCAACCGGGCACGGGCGATGACGCGGAACATCGTCTCCGCATCCGCCTTGCGCAGCGCGCAAAAAACGCCGCCTGTTATCATGGTGGCGTAGAGCGACTCGTCGCCGCCGCAATGATAGAGCGGCAACCAACCGATGAAGCCGTCGCGCTCAGTCAAACTAAACCATTGCGCGAGTCGGAGTCCTCGAATCGCGGCCGCGCGTTGGCTGATCATGGCGCCTTTAGGCCGCCCCGTCGTGCCGCTGGTGAACAGCACGTTGTGGATGTCCTCGGGCTTGGCGACACGCGGCGGCTCCGTCGCGGTCGAATCCGCGAGCAGGGCTTCGTAGTCGAGCCAGCCCTCGATCGGTTCGAGCGCGATCCAGTGTTGAACGCTGCTCGCCCGTTCGCGGATGGGCGCCAGCACGGGAGCGAGCGGCGCCGAGGCGATCAGCAGAGTTGGGCCAGCCTTGTCGAGGCAAAAACCGAGTTCGTCGGCGTGCAGCCGAATGTTGAGCGCGACCACCGTCACGCCCAGCGCAGCGCAAGCGGCATAGATCTCGACATATTGCGGTCGGGTCTCGCTAAGCACGGCGATGCGGCCGCCGCGACGCAGGCCGAGGGCTGCAAGCGCGCCCGAGACCCGCCACGCGCGATCACGCAACTGCCCGTATGTCTGCGAGCCCTCTTCGCTGGTGACGGCGACGCGATCGGCGAATACGGCGAATGCGCGCCGGAACACGGCGTCGATAGTCGTCGCCGCTGCGGCTTGCTGCGCGTTCGACATCACGCCCTCTTGTTGTTCAATAGCGCTCAAAGCCGGTCAGCGCCTTGAATGCCTTGGCATCGACGTCATACTGGTACACCGCGACATTTGCGCCCGCGCGCTGTTCCGGATTGTCGAAACTTATCGGTGCGCTGAGGCTGCCGGTGTCGAAGTCCTTCACGCCTCTGAGCTTCTCGATCGTGCACACGCGGGTCAGCTCTTTGCCGCACTGGGCCATCGCATGCGCAAGCGTCTTTAGACCGATGTAGCTAGCGTAGGTGTAGCGACTGATGTTGGCGAGCTCGGCCTCACTGACGTAAGCCTTCGCCATCTCCTTGAACTTGTCGTTGGCCGGGCCAACCAAGGACACATAATCGGCCACCATGAAATCATAACCGGCGGGCGCCGAGAGCGCCGCGGAGGCGGGAATGCCCTCGCTCCAAACTCCTGCCGATTGAATGTTCATGTCGAGCTTGCGCGCCTCTGCCAGGATGTTGGCGGCGCCGGCGAATATGCCGCCATTGGCGAGCACGGTGACGTTGGCTTGTTTCATCTCGGCCATTTCAGCGGAGAAGTTGGATGTGCCCTTCTTGAAATGCACCGGGGGCGCGGTCTTGGCTCCGAACTCCTTGGCGGCGCGATCAAAACCTTGCTCCACTTCCTTGCCGAAATCGTCGTCCTGGCGAAGAATGCCCCACACCGCATCCTTAGCGGCGCCGTGCTCATGCAAATATTTGAGCTGCGCGTAAAAAGCGTCGTTGTAATTGGCGCCGAACGTGAAGACCGAGGGACGAACCGGCTTGTACACCAACGAGGCAGGCGCCTCACTGACGATCGTCGGCAGGTTGTTTTCGATGATCAGCGGCATCATCGCCATCACATTCGCGGTTCCCGACGTGCCATTGAGCGCAAAGATCTGATCGACCTCGAGCAACTTGGTCAGCGCCTGAAACGAACGGGAGGGGATATAGCCGTCGTCCTCTGTGATCACGACCAACTTGCGGCCGTTGATTCCGCCCGTGGCGTTGATCTCCGCTGCGGCGATCTTCGAGCCGAGCGCAAAGCCTTTGCCGACGAACGCGGCAGGTCCCGTCATGATGTTGACGTCGCCGATCTTGACCTCGGTGTCGGTAACGCCGGGGTCCGCCGCAAAAGCGGCCCCGGTTGAAATGAGCAGAGCGGCACAACTCGCCAAGAAACCCTTCATGTCTTTTCCTCCCTTTTGCCCCGGCGTTTAGTAGGCCAGCGGCCATTGACTCCAGTATTTGCGACCGTCACGCCACACGCCAATCAAACCGTCCGGCATGAAACGAAGCACCAGCACGATCACGACGCCATAGGCAATGCCGCGGATCTCATAAACATTGTCGCCGAGCACCGAAGCGCCGCCTGGGATCGCCGCCAAGCCGATCCTGAGCGCCTCCGGTAGGAACGACAGGAACACCGCGCCGACCACAGCGCCCGCAATCGAGCCCAGGCCTCCCAAGATGATGAAGGTCAGCGCTTCAATCGACAGAATCAATGCGAACACGTCGACATTGACGAAGCGGAGTTGCAATGACATCAGCGCGCCGGCAATTCCAACGAAGAACGAACTGATCACGAATGCGAGCAGCTTGTATCGCACCAGATCGATGCCCATGACGCGAGCGGCGATGTCGTGGTCGCGTATCGCCATCCAGGCCCGGCCGATGCGCGTGCGCCTGAGATTGAGCGCGGCGAACAAGGTCACGAGCGCGACGCCAAACGCGAGATAGTACAAAGGCGCGCCCTTTTGGACGTCGAAACCAAACATTCGCGCTCCCGTGACGAACACCCCGTTGGGTCCGTGTGTCACCGGTTCGGCATAGAGAATCACATGGTTGACGATATACGAGAAGGCGAGCGTCGTGATCGCGAGATAGAGCCCCTTTAGCCGCAAAGAGGGAATGCCAACGAGCAAGCTGGCCAGCGAAGCGGCGATGCCGGAGGCCGGCAACGTCAACCAGACCGGCACGTGATAATCCGCCAACAGGATTGCGTTGGCATAAGCACCGACCGCGAGAAAGCCGGCCTGCCCGAGCGAGATCAGGCCGGTCTGCCCCGTCAAGATGTTGAGCGCGATGGCGCCGACCACGGAAATCATCGCACTGACGATCAGCGTCAGCACGTAGGCGCCGACCAGACGCGGCGCGAGCGCGAGCACGGCGATTAGCCCGATCGCGCAGGCCCATGCCAGAGGGCTGTCGCTAAGCGCGATCCACTGGCCGGGACGCTCCTTGAAATGGCCGGTGCGCATCTCAGACCCGCTCGATGTCGCGGCTGCCAAACAGCCCGAACGGTCGGACCATCAGCACGACGATGATGACGACGAACCCCGCGATCTCGCGCGTGCCCTCGCCGATATATCCCTGGCTCAGGCTCTCGATCAGGCCGATCACAAGCCCGCCGAGCGCGGCCCCGCCAATCGAATCCAAGCCGCCTAAGATGACGGCGGGAAAGGATTTCAGCCCCTGAAACCACATGTCCGGGGCCAGCTTGAAGTTGATGGCGAACAGCAGCCCGGCGATCGCGGCGATCGCGGAGGAGATCATCCAGGCGAGCGCGTGGATTTGGCTGACGCTGACGCCGACCAGCAGCGCGGCGGTTTCGTTGGACGCCGTCGCCCGCATAGCTACGCCGTAGCGGCTGAACCGCAGGAACGCCCAGACCGCCGCGACGACGATCGCTAGCGCTGCGATCAACCAGAGCTGTGCTGGATAAAATGGCGTGCCGCCGATCTTGATCACCTGGAACGACATGCCCGCTGTAAAATTCAAGGGCTCGGAGCCCCATATCAGGATCGTCATGCCACGCAGGATGACCGCCAGCCCGACCGTGACCATCACGATGGCGAATACGGGTTCGCCCAGCATCGGCCGGATGAAGATGCGCTCGAGCGTCAGCCCAATCAGCATGGAGATTGGAATCGTCAGCAACACCAGCGGCAGGAAGGAGAGGCCGAGCGCATTGGAGAGGCTGAAGGCGACATAGGCCGTCAGCATCATAAGTTCGCCCTGCGCGAAATTGACCACGCCGGTGGACTTGTAGATCAGCGCGTAGCCGATCGCGATCAGGCCGTAGGCCGCGCCAGTGACCAACCCGTTAGAGGCGAGCAATAGGAACAGCTCCATCAGGCGGCGCTCCCGTAGATCGACTCGATTTCGGTCCGAAACTTCTTCTCGATAATGCTTCGACGCACTTTCATGGTCGCAGTCAGCTCGCCATCGTCATGGTCGAGTTCTTTGGCGAGGATCACGAATTTGCGCACGTTTTCCACTCGGGCGAAGCGCTGGTTGACCACGCTCACTTCCGCCTCAATCAATTCTCGCACCTTCTCGTTGCTGGCGAGCGATCGATAGGTGGTGTAGGCGATATTGCGCTCTTGCGCCCATTTGCCCGTGGTGTCGAGGTCGATCTGGATCAAGGCGGCGAGGAAGTTGCGCGCGTCGCCGAGCAGGATCGCCTCGCGAATAAAGGGGGAGTCCTTCAAGGCGTTCTCAATCAACGACGGCGTAATGTTTTTGCCGCCCGAGGTGATCAGAATGTCTTTCTTGCGATCGACGACGCGGATCTCGCCGTTGGATTCCATTTCGATCACATCGCCGGTTGCAAGCCAACCGTCCAGCACCGCGCGCGCCGTGGCGGCGTCATCGAACAGATAGCCTTTGAACACGCTTGGCGCGCGCACTAGCAGTTCACCATCCCCAGCGCGCCGACACTCGGCGCCCGCGATCGCCAAGCCCGAAGCGCCGAGTCTCGTGGCGCCAGGACGCTGAGCGTGACAGACGCCGCCGCTCTCCGTCATCCCATAGATCTGATAGACCGGCACGCCGAGGGTCCAGAAGAACAGCAGAACTTCGGTTGAAATCGCCGCGCCGCCGCAAAACCCGTTGCGGACGCGGTTCATTCCCAAAAACCGACGCAGCGCGCCAAAGCAGACCAACCAGAGAGCCGCAAAGCGCAACCGGTCGCCAAGCCCAGCGAAATCGCCGCCGTTGGCGAGGCGACGTTCGGCTATGCCGCGCCCCAGGCGGAGCGAGGTCTCGAACACGCGTCGCTGAAACGGCGTCGTGTCCTTCGCGCGATAAAGCACAGTCTCGCGCATTTTTTCCCAGATGCGCGGCACGCCGAGAAATCCTTGCGGCGCAATCTCGCGCAAGTCGGCGATCACGGTATCAACTGATTCCGCGAAGCTGACGACGCAACCCGTGACCAATTGCAGCACGGTCGAGAAGCTGCGCTCCGCGACGTGGCAGAGCGGGAGATAGCAGAGCACGGAATAGCGCGCGCTATCGAGCCCGTAGATCGCGGCGACCTCTTGCGACGCATACAGCATATTGCGATGCGTCAGCATTGCGCCCTTGGGCATGCCTGTCGTGCCCGAGGTGTAGACGATGATGGCGACGTCGTCGGGCTGTCCGTTGGATAGCGCCGCGTCGACCAACGCGCCAAACTCGCCCTCCTTGCGGCGCCCCAGATCGAGCAGCGCTTCAAACGAGATCAGGCCTGGCTCGGCGTAACGGCGCATGCCTTTCATGTCGACGCAGACGACGGTTGTGAGATCGGGCAGGCCGCCCGGCGCGTTGCGCGCGTCGATCACCTTGTCTGTCTGTTCTTGATCGCCGCAGACGATTATGCTCGCACGCGAGTGGCGCAGAATATACTGAAGCTCAACCCAGGGATTGGTTGGATAGATTCCGAGCCCCGCGCCGCCGAGCGCCTGCGCCGCGAGGTCCGCGTAGAGCCATTCCGGCGTGTCCTCGCTGGCGATGGCGAGCCGGTCGCCTGCTCGAAAGCCCAGTGCATAAAGGCCGATGGCGGCGATCCGCACAGTCTGGTAGTAGTCGTTCCAGGTCTTGCGTCGCCACAAGCCGCGGTGTTTCTCGCGCATCGCCAGCCCAGCGCCGTCCTGCTCGGCTCGTTGTTTGAGGATGCGCGGCATCGTCGTGTCGGCGTATGAAACGGCGTTCATGCCGCGCGACTCGCGCCGAGATATGCGTCGATCACCAAAGGATTCGATGCGACCTCCGCGGGCGTTCCTTCAGCGATCTTGGCGCCGTGGTCCACGACGCAGACGCGATCGGAAATGTCCATCACGATTCCCATATCGTGCTCAACCATGAACACCGTCATACCGAGTTCATCGCGCAGATCGAGCACGAAGCGCGCAATGTCCTCGCGCTCCTCCTGGTTCATGCCTGACGCCATCTCGTCGAGCAGCAGCAACTTCGGCGAAACCGCGAGCGCGCGCCCGAGCTCTACGCGCTTCTGCTGGCCATAAGAGAGCGTGCCGACAATCTGGTCGCGCAGTCGCTCGATCTCCAGGAACTCGACGATCTCCTCGATCTTTTCGCGCGCGCGGATCTCTTCCTGCCGCGCGCGGCCAAAGAAGAAAGCCGCGGAGATTGGATCGGCTTTCAAATGCGCATGCATGCCGACCAGCAGGTTCTCGACCACGGTCTCATGTTTGAAAACAGCGAGATTCTGAAACGTGCGGGCGACGCCGAGACGGGCGAGCGCGTGGGTTGGCGACCTTGCGAGGTCTCTGCCTTCGAACAGAATACGCCCCGCGGTCGGCCGCAGCACGGCGCTGATCAGGTTGAACAACGTCGTCTTACCCGCGCCGTTAGGACCAATCAGGCTGCAGATCTGGCCAGCCTCGACGCTGAAGCTCACGGAGGAGACGGCGGTAAGGCCACCGAAGCGCTTCGATACGCCTTCGAGTTGCAGCAGCGCGCTCACGACAGCCACCGTTTGCGTCGCCGATAGTGTTTCACGTCGCGCATGCTCTTGCGCCCGCCAGCGGCAAAGCCGAGATAGAATTCCCTGATTTCGCTGTTGCCGCGCAATGACTCGGCCGTGCCGTCGAGCACGATGCGGCCATTCTCGATCACATAGCC
>JAYTRP010000004.1:0-2520 GCA_043746145.1 Hyphomicrobiales bacterium
TCATAGGAGATGTCGCCGAGCACGGTGTGGAACGGCTTACCCTCGTGCATGTAGGCGGCCATCTTTTTGGTGTCCATCGACTTTGTCGCCTCGGCGGACTCCTTCAAGATCTGCATCGCGGCGTAAGAGTAGAGGGTGTAGCCCTGGGGATCGTAACCCTTGGCTTTGAACTCGGCGACGATCGCCTTGGCGTTCGGGTTATTACGCGGCTCGGGGCCGAACGACATCATCGTACCTTCGACGCCGGGGCCGCCGATCTGCGCGAACTCGTCATCGGTGATGCCGTCGCCCGAGATCATGATCGTCTTCATACCCTGGTCGCGCATCTGTCGCACGATCAGACCGCCTTCTGTGTGCAGGCCGCCCCACATCAGGTAATCAGCGCCCGACGCTTTGATCTTGGAGACAATGGCCGAATAGTCTTTTTCGCCGGTGTTGACGCCTTCGTAGAGGACTTCCTTTTTGCCACCGGCGTTCATGAAGCCCTTGGCGGCGTCAGCGAGACCTTGGCCATAAGGAGTTTTGTCGTGGACGACGGCGATCTTCTTATCCTTCAACCGGCCCAGCGCGAGTTCGGCCCAGAGTTTGCCCTGCTGATCGTCACGACCGCAGGTGCGGAACGCGTCCCAAAGACCGCGCTCGGTAATTTTCGGATTAGTGGCCGAGGGCGTGATGAAGAGAATGCCATTGTCCGCGTAGACTTCAGAAGCGGGGATCGTCACGCCGGAATTGAAGTGGCCGACAACCAGCTTGACGCCGTCGCCAACGAACTTGTTCGCGACCGAGACGCCCTGCTTGGGATCGGAAACATCGTCGCCCTGTGAGACGTCGATCTTCTGCCCGAGGATGCCACCGGTCTTGTTGAAGTCTTCCGCCGCTTGAGCGACGCCCTGTGTCAACTGCGCGCCAAAAGAGGCGTTGGGACCGGTGATGGGCCCAGCGACGCCAATCTTGACCTGCGCATCAGCAACGCCGGCAAAGCCGAGCGCCGCAGCGAGTGCGAGGCCCGAAATCAAATATTTCTGCATAAAGACACTCCCTGATTGTGAGGACGCTACCGGCGCCCCCGGCGGATAGGCCGCCCCGCCTGGGCGGGGGATAAAAGCCTGTTTTCGGTGCGAAGTCACCTGCGACGCCCAAATTCCAAGGCCATTATTTCAAGTTTTCGGGATAAGTTCCTTACCTAGTGCTTCAACGCGGCCGCCAGCTCAGGCCCGCGGAGCGGAACGCCCAGGAATATTGCGTTCCCATCTGGCGCGAGCGCATGGCCTGATAGCCCAGCAACGAAGCGATCAGCAACAGGATGAACGTCACCACGTAAAAGTAGATCGACGACAGATCCTCCTGAAACAGCGCGTAATGGAGAAAATGCACTGCCGCCGCTAGTGCGACCATCGAGGGGATCACCAGCCAGAACGGGCTCCATGTTTTCGCGAGCGAGCGGCCGGTTGCGACCGCGGCGGCGGCGCCGAGAGCGTCAAGCACGATGAAAGCCAGCAGGCCATAATCGGTGGAAGCCCAGAGCCAGCCGTTCATCAGTGACCTCCTTCGAGATAGGCTGCGCGGACCTCAGGACGCGCGAGCAGTTCGCGACCTGCCCCGCTCATCGTAATGGAGCCATTGACCATCACGTAGCCACGATGGGCGAGCTTGAGCGCATGGAACGCGTTCTGCTCGACCAGGAACACGGACAGTCCCTGTGTTCGATTGAGTTCGGCGATTGCGTTGAAGATCTGTTTGACGATCAAGGGCGCCAGACCCAGCGATGGCTCGTCGAGCAATAGAAGTTTGGGCCGACTCATGAGCGCCCTGGCGATTGCGAGCATCTGTTGTTCGCCACCTGACAGCGTTCCGCCTCGCTGCTGCATACGTTCCTTCAACCTTGGAAATAGTGTGAAGGCTTGCGCGAGATCCGCATCGAAATGCGCGAAATTGTCTATCGAGGCGCCCATCTGAAGGTTTTCGTAGACAGTCATGCGTGGGAAAATGCGCCGTCCCTCCGGCGACTGGGCGATCGAAAGTCGGGCGATCTGATGCGGGGGCAAGGCGGTGATGTCGCGGCCCGCAAACGTAATCGTGCCCTCACGCGCGCGCGGAGAGCCAAAGATCGTCATCATGGTCGTGGACTTGCCCGCGCCATTGGCGCCGATCAGAGTAACGATTTCGCCCTCGTTGACGTCGAGATCGATGCCTTTGAGCGCCTGGATCTTGCCGTAGAAAGTCTCGACGCCACGCATCGTCAGCAAGGACTTCGCGACGGTTGGAACAGGCGCGGGCGCTGATTCGGCCAGGCTCATGCTCCGATCTCCGCTTCCACTTCGGCGAGTTCTTCTTCATCCTCAACGCCGAGATAGGCGGCGATGACCTTGGGATCGTTGCGAACTTCCGACGGAGTTCCGTCTGAAATCTTGGTGCCGTAGTCGAGCACCACCACATGATCAGAAATTTGCATGACGACCGACATGTCGTGCTCGATCAGGAGGATCGACGTCTTGTGGTCGTCGCGGATCGAGTTGAGCA
>JAYTRP010000005.1:0-2516 GCA_043746145.1 Hyphomicrobiales bacterium
GGGTTCGGCTTGATTGGCGATCTAATTGTCGGAATCGTCGGCGCCTTTGTTGGAGATTGGATGTTGCCGAGACTAAACATTCACCTCGGCGTCGGGGTCGTGGGCCTTATCGTCAACGCTACGATCGGCGCGATCGTCTTGTTAATTATAATCCGGTTGATCGCTGGCGCTGGCTATTCCGGCGGGGGTTGGCGCCGCAGATGGTAAGGGATACGCGTTACGGCGATAAGGCTAGTATCGACACATAGAGCGTCCATGTTGGATTCGGCCATTCTGGCCGAATCTCTCGCTCGCTGAGAAACGCGCAAATCTATGCTGCTCCTTGGCAGGACGGATTGGCCGAATCTGTCCGCTGCTGATTTTGCAAATGCGTTTGGGTCAGCGCCATCAGCCAGCTAAAATTGCGTCGGCTGATTGTCCAGCCTCGCTTATGACGGCCGCCCGGTTTTAACTCCCGCTACGCCTAATCATTCTAGCGACAGCGTCACAAAACGGAAGCCAAACACGCTCACTATCGCAACGTACACAGCATTTTCAACTGTAATACGAAGTTTGAGCACGGGTCAGCGCCCAGTGAAAATCTACGAAGCTACGCAATTTAACTGCAACGACTGACATTTTGCTAAGCACTTTACTATCTTGTAAAAAATGTTTTAAAGAATGACGTGCAAATTTCCGTTATCGCAAGTAACACGGCTGGCATTCGTCGAGGGGGAGTTCAAGGGCGTGGTTCAGTCGAGTAGTGCGCTTTTCTACGGTGAAATCGTTCCGCTTTATCGGGAACGCCACAAAAGTTTCAAAATAAGCTCGCGGCCGGACCGATTTGAGTTCGCGCGGCGTTCGAATGTAGTGCCGGCCCTCGTAGATGAGTTTGTGGCGGCGAGCGTTCATCTCCCCATTGTTTTTATGGTTGGGGCGCGGGACATTGTTCCCGTTTTCCTCGTTGGGCTGCGCAGCGGCGTAAATGCTCTCATTGACAAAGAGGGCGCTTGGACGGGCGAATATATTCCTGCCTACATGCGCCGCTATCCATTCATCATCGGCGAGGTAAAGGGCGGCGAGCCTCTGATCTGCGTCGACGAGGGTTCGCCCTTGTTGAAGGACGAGGAGGGCGAGGCCTTGTTCGACGGCGGGGGGAAAGAGACGCCGACGCTGCTCGAGCGCATCCGCTTCTCGAATGATTTCTTTCGCGCCGCCGAGAAGAATGCGAGCTTTGTGGCGATACTCACGGAACTCGAGCTTTTGCAGAGCGTGTCGATAGACGCCAAATTCGATGGCGGCGAGGCGCTGAGCATTCAGGGGTTTCTGACTGTTGACTCCAAGCGCTTCGATGCGCTGCCTGACGAAGCTTTTTTACGGCTGCGCACGGCGGGTTTCCTGGCGCCGATCTACGCTCATCTTATTTCGATGAATAACGCTGACCGCATTCGGAGGGTCTCGTGATGTCATCGTTCTCGCAGCGGCGCGCCTTCGCGAGCGCGCTCGCCGTCGCGCTTGTGTTGACCGCCGGCGCCGCCACGGCGCAGACGAAAGCCCCCGACGCAAAGAAGCCGGCCCCGGTCACTTCTCCCGTGGCCTCGGCCACGCCCGCGCCTTCCGTGACGCCCGCGTCGCCGGCGACGCCGGATGTGAAGGCGGCGGAAGAGCCGCACGTCGAAGGCTTCAGGTCGGCGAAGTTCGGCATGTCCGAGGCGGACGTTCGCGGCGCTATCGCCAAGGATTTTCCCGCCGCGGCAGGCGCGATCAAACAATCTTTTAGTCCTGTCGAACGCACCACGGTCCTGACCTTTAAGTCGTCCGATGTGCTGCCGGATGGCGGCGCCGCGGAGCTGTCCTACATCTTCGGCTACAAGTCGAAGGCGCTCATCCAGGTGGCGATTGTCTGGTCGAAGCAGAGCGACGAGACGCTAACGCCGGCTGCGATTCTGTCGAACGGCGAGGGGCTTCGCAGCTATTTTCTCGCCGAAGGCTTCGCGCCTTCAGAGATGGTTGGAAACGCGGAGTTGCCTGACGGCCTTCTGCTGTTTCGCGGTCGCGACGTGGACCAACACGAAGTTCTGCTCGTTCTCCGAGGCGCCAAGACACCAGACGGGGCGACGACTAAGACCTTCACGCCGACTTCTGTCGCGCTGATCTACGTGGCCACCCCGAAAGATCCAGATACGTACAAAATTCCGGCCGGCAAGTTTTAGCCGGCGCGGAGGAATTGAGAGCGGGCGGCGGAATTTTCCGTCGCCGCTGATCCGGCTCGGACGCCGCGATTTTAAGGAGCGGCGAATTGGCGGGTCAGCGGCCGGAGAATGTCTTGGTGCGCCCAGAGGCCACAGGAAAGCTCAGCGCGTTAAAGCGCTGGCTGGCAAACCGCAGCGTATTGTTGCCGGTAATGACTGCAGCTCTGGCGCTGCCGGTCAGCGCTTACGGCCAGGCGGTCAACGTCGGCAATTTCGCGCAGAAAGCGCGGATGCCGGCAGCCGCAGCCGGCCCGGCGGCCGCAGCCAGTTTTCACGGCGGCTACG
>JAYTRP010000006.1:0-2514 GCA_043746145.1 Hyphomicrobiales bacterium
CCCGCAGGCCTGGGCGGCTCACCATCGCGGCGGCAGTGATCGGCCGAACGCTTTGCGACATGCTCGGCGCGACCGGCCATCTCGATCCTTCAATTGCAACCATCGCCGCGCGCGCCGCCGTGCACCCGGCAACGGTCGTGCGCGCCCTGGCGCAACTGCGGGCCCTCGGTTTTCTCCAATGGACCAGGCGGCTTGTGCGCGCAGCAGAGACCGGCTGGCGCGTGATCCAGACCAGCAACGCCTATCGGCTCTGCGTTCCTGCTACCGATATGCATTTTGCGGTAGAAGTCATTTCTCAAAAGTCTAAGAAGGCTTCGCCAGCAGTTTCGGCCACCGACAATGCGGCAAGGCAACTGCGGGCGCTCGGTTTTCCGGTCCCCGAGTGGATGCAGCCAGTTTGAAGCAGTCGCGAGAGGGTAGAAACAAGGGCTGACAAGAAAATCAGCGCCAGGCGCCCGCGACTACTTGCAGGGAAAGGCGACCGCCAGAGCGTAGGCAGCGAGACTGCTGGCGATGAAATGACGTTGTTCCGGGTGATTGACCAGATAGGCGACCACAATGTCGCGCGTCTGTCCCCGCGTCACGCCGTTGGGTGTGCAGGCTCGATACTTGAAGACACCAGTGTGTGCGTTAACAGCATCAGATGCGGTAGCGGCAAATGCCAAGCAATAACCATCAGCGTAGGCTCCGGGCATCCGGCACATTTCCAAAATAGAGTTTCCGGTTTCGAACGTATAATTTTGCGCCATTAGCGGCAGCGGCGCGACCGTGCTGCCGAGGATCAGGAAGGCCAACGCGCCGCGACGGATGATCTTTCCCATTCGTTGCGTGTAATGAAATATCCTGCCGACCGCCACCGCATAACGACCGGTCGGACGCGTAAAAAACCCTTGTATCCGCGCAGGCGAATTAATGCGCACTTAGTTATTGCGAGTTAAAACAACTAACTGGGGCGAGCAATGGCGACGGGTCAGAATGCGATTGATTTGATTTCTGACGTGACGGGCATACCGCCGTCGGTTGTGACGAAGATTGCCATATCGCTACGTCACGTTGGACTCTGGCCTTGTGCGGGCCGTGGGGGGGGGCATCAGCGGAGCCCATGTTGAGGCCGATCACGTCGCAAACTTGCTCATTGGACTTGCGGTTGCGAATCCAGCGACCACGGCAGGCGCGGTCGTGCCGCTCTACACAAGTGCCGCCAGCGTAGGTGGAGCGTTCAAAGGAAACGCCGGAGAATTATTTCCCGTCACCGTCCGCAACTGCTCGGGCGAACTCGGCTGGGCGATTGGCGACCTTATCAACGAACTCGCTACGCCGACTGCGCGCGAGGTTGCCGCGATGTCGGTTGTTGTTGGACGGAATCCTGAAAACCGAGCTTTCGGTGAAGTTTACCTCATGCGCGATGACAAGGATTCCGACCCCGTCATCAGGAAGCTGGGGCTTTACGTCGGAGAAGTTGATCGCGGGCGCGGCGCTATGGGCCGATTCCAACTCGCGACGACGATACCGGCAACAGTGTTTGCCGCCGCCGCAACCCTCGTCGCCAGAGGCATCCCCGCCCGCGCCACATAGCCCAACCCGCGCGCCAATGCTGCCAGGCCCCGGCGCGCGAGTTACTAATCAGGAACACTCAAGTTATGAACGATATCATTTGCGATACCTCCGACGCAACGGAAGCCTTGGCCGACGCCGCCGCCGACGAATTTGCGGAGGCCGTGGTAAAAAAGCTCGATCTCGCATTTCTGGCGGCTCACCCGCCGGCTGCGAAGCTGGATGTCGCCGCCGTGCTGATGGAGCACGCCGATACTGCGGCTGACCGCCTGCGCGACTGGGTAATCTGGCACATCGCTCGCGGCGAGCTGCGCGGCGTTTCTCAGTCCAGCATCGAGGCGCTTTTGCGGGTCGCTGGCTCGGTGGACGACCTGACCTTCGCTATGCGCCAAAGCGCGGACGGCGCGGCGCTGACGGGGCATGCAGAGGCTATTCTTGAAGCAGTGGACGAAGCGACCGACGCCGCTGAGAAGGGGCGCGGTGGATATGAAACCCACTCTCAAGATCAGCTTGTCGAGCTGGAAAGCGGCCGGATCCGGCCAATTGCTAGAGTTATCGTTTCGATCCTCGATTTTCGAGATATGTTGATCGCTGGAATTGTTAGTGAAACCGAGGCGTTGGTTCATTCGGCGCATTGGATGATCCACGAAACGCCAGCCCCCGGCGTCGGAGCCGGCGAATGAGCATCGTCGAGCTGCGATCCATCGCCGCCAGGACCGCCTCGAACCTCGCCGCATACGAGGCTGCCCGGCCGGCGCTGGTGCCGGTCCGGTTGCCGGGCACGACGCCGCGCCGCCCGCCCGCGCCGACGTTTGGCGACCTCGACGGGTTTCGCCTCGATCGCCTAACCGAAGGCACCGCGCCGGAGCAGAAGTTTCTGTTGCATCCGCTGTTCCCGCTCGGGACGGCCGGAGTGCTATTTTCGGCCGGCGGTTGCGGGAAGTCGCTGATCGCCCTCGA
>JAYTRP010000007.1:0-7917 GCA_043746145.1 Hyphomicrobiales bacterium
CCCATCGGCGACGCCGTTCCGGCCCTCGCAGGACTTCACTCTTTCCGCTGTTCTCAGTCATAAACACGACATTACTCCTACCTCTTAGCGAAGTGGGAGGCCGTGTCCGGTCAATTCGGGGGCTGGATCAGAGACTCGCGAACGGCGCCTAAACCTTTCGTTGCAGCGTTCAAGCCAGCTCGACCATCTTGATGACGAGCGAGGGCGACCGATGATTTGAGCGTTAGGCCACTTCAGCTTGAGGACAACGGCGTTGGGTTGTCCTCAGCAGTTCGGTAATGCCCTCAGCATCAACCGGCCTTGCGAAATAATAGCCCTGACCACGATCACAGGCCCAAGCCTTCAACAACGCACACTGAGCGGCCGACTCGATGCCCTCTGCGGTAATCGTCATATTGAGAGATTTGGCCATGGTGATCACGGCCCGAACGATCGCCGTGTCTTCCTGGTCACGGCCAATCCCGTTGACAAACGAACGATCGATCTTGAGAACGTCGAAGGGCAAACGTTTGAGGTAGGCCAGTGACGAATAGCCTGTGCCGAAGTCGTCAATGGCGAGCTGGACTCCCAGGTCCTTGAGCCGCCAAAGCGTTGTGATGGTCGTCTCGACTTCACGCATGATGACGCCCTCGGTGATTTCCAGCTTGAGGCGCGTCGGTGGCAGCCCAGTCTTGTGCAAAGCTCGCTTGACCTCATCGAGCAAGTTCGGCTGCTGGAACTGGCGGGGCGAAAGATTAACGCTGACCGTCAAAGGTGGGCTTTGTGGATATTGAACTTCCCATTCGACCACTTGCCGGCAGGCCTCTTCCAACACCCATTGGCCGAGCGGAATGATGAGACCGGTGTCCTCGGCAATGGGGATGAAGTCGGCTGGCGGAACGAGGCCCTGTATTGGGCGCTGCCAGCGGACGAGCGCCTCCACTTCAGCCACATGTCCCCCATCAAGAAACACAATGGGTTGATAGTGCACACGCAACTCACCGTCTTTGATGGCCCTTCGGAGGTCATTTTCTAGCTCAAGTCGAGCGAGGGCATCCGAATGCATGCTGACGTCGAAGACAACCGACCGACCCTTACCCTGGCTCTTCGCGCGATACATCGCGACATCCGCGTCCCTCAGCAAACTATTAAATCGTTCGTTGCCGACATTGCTTATGGCGATGCCTATGCTTGCTGACATGGCAAACTCGCGGCCATCTAGAATGAACGGCTGACTAAACTGCTGCGCGATCCGATCGGCTGCCGTGGAAGCGTCTGCGTCGTCGACGAGGCGCTCCAACAAGACGACGAACTCATCGCCTCCCAGCCTTGCAATGGTGCTTTCATCGCGAAAGCACTTCCGCAGGCGATTTGCCGCTTCGACAAGGAGTGTGTCCCCCATCCCATGCCCAAAGCTGTCGTTGATCTGCTTGAAATTGTCGAGATCGAGAAAGAGCAGACCAACGCTGCCGTGACGGCGGCCAGCGCGGGCGACCGCCTGATCAAGGCGGTCGCGCAAGAGAGCTCGGTTCGGCAAACCTGTCAGCGCATCGTAAAATGCCTGGGTGGTAAGCTGCTTTTCGAATACTTTTCGTTCCGTGACGTCGCGAGCGGTTGCGACCAAACCTTCGACACCGGGCTGGTCCAGCAGATTCGTCAGGACGAGATCGATGCTGCGCCAAACGCCGTCGGACCGGCGCATCTGAAGCTCGATGTTCCGGGTTGTCCCATACGCGTTCAGTAACTGCTCCCAGAGATCCCGCAGGGCGGGTTGGTCGTCGGAGCGGACGAAATCGCTGAACGTCTGGCCCACCAATTCCTGTGAGTGATACCCCCATGCCGTCTCGGCCGTGGGACTTTGGTATTCTACAAGCTCAGCTTTGGAACAGATGAACACGACATCCGAGGAATTCTGGACGAGCGAACGGTAGCGCATCTCGCTCCGCCGAACAGCCGCGGTCTCGCGCATTATGCCCTCGTCGGCTTGCCGCCGATAACGTCGCAGCAGATCCGAAAAGAACGCCACCAGGGCGAGGCCGGGCCCGAAGACGGCTACTGCGACAAATATGATCGTTCGTTGTAATTGGGCAAGATGTTTGAGTTGTTTTGCGGCATTGGAGCGATGACGGGCAGCGGCGGCGAAAACATCCGTCTCAATGACGCCGAATGACGGGTCTGTCTCATTCTTGTCGATGTCCGCCGTGAGCGCGAGGTCGCCCGCATCGATTGCCGTGAACATGTGATCAAGCGCCACAATATATTGCTTATGCTTGGCAATCACTTGGTCAATTAAGGATGCGTCCGCATCCAAGGAACGCGCTTGGCTAAGCGCTGCGAGCAGTGAAGCTTCCGCTTGCCGATGACCCGCTCGCACCTCTGGGCTAGGTTCAAGCCGATATTTTCGTTCGAGCGACTCCTCCGCTCCTACGGAATAGCGCGCCTCCTCGAAGGCTTCGCTTATTTCCGTAGCCCGCTTTGCCGCATTCCCAGCGCTGTAGCTCAAATACGCGCCCATAACCGCGCAGATGGAAAGTATGATGAGCACGATGACAAGCGCGACCGAAGCAAACCGGGGAGTGGCGCGATGCTGGATCAGAATCGACCATTCACGATAGAAAGTTTTTCCAAAAATGCCGACCAACAACATGACTCACCTTGTCCTGTCAGCCACCTGACCGGTAAAAACGTGAAGGGCCTGTGCACCGGTCCGGCAATTCAATAAGTAACGTCAATAGATTATTATCTGAAACAGTAGCTTACAGCTTAGTTACCTTGCAACAATCGGCCAACATGGGCAGAAAGACGGCCTGCCGCAAATTTGCGGCGTTGATGGTTCGCTTGCCTGCTAGCTTTATTTAGCGCCTCCCATTCGGAGGTTTCCATGATCCTGTCTGCCCTCGCTGCCAAGCTAACGCACCGGTCGAAGGACGACTTCAGGGGCCGGCACTTTGAGGCGGGCCTGATTGTGCAGGCCGTCTCTTGGTACCTGCGCTATCCGCTGAGCTACCGCGACATCGAGGATCTGCTGCTGGAGCGCGGCCTCGAGTTGGACCACGGCACCGTGAGCCGCTGGGTGCTGGCTTACGCGCCGCTCATCGAGCGTCGGTTCCGGCCTTTCCGCAAGCATAGCGGAAGCGACGATAGCGCCGCGGATAGCTCCGCGCGTGGCGCCTAGCGAGCTGACGAAATCGCCGATGTATCGCATCCACACTTGGCGCATGATGCGCGGCGCACAAAGAATGTCGATACTGATGTCTATTGGTTGTCACACGTTCCGAGCGACCGGCATTGCCGCCTACCTCCACAACAATGGCACGCTCGAAATGCGCAAGCGATGGCGGCCCACGAAAGTCCACGCACGACCAAGCTTTATGACCGGACGAGCGACGAGATCACGCTCGACGAGGTTGAGCGTATCGCGATTTAAAAATGGCTCCCAAATTCGGTCGTGACGATGCCTTTGCCCTGTTCATCAAGGGCCAGCTATCGACGTGATTGTCGACAGCAATTCCGTGAGGGCCTTTTTGGATGCCGTCAGCTCAGGCTTGATCGCACGCAAAGTCTCAAGCGCTCGGTCGATTGCTTTATCGACTGTGTGTCAGTCCGCAACTGCACGGGGTTTCAGGCCAGCCTCCGCATCGTCCAAGGAAGTCTCAAGGTCTTTGATGCGCGCTTTCGCTCCAGACAGGTCGCCTTTGTCGACCAATTGCGAAACGTCCACGGCGATCGTGCGGAACTCGCTGGGATCGCCAAGCTTCGATTCCGCCTTCGCATAGGACATGAAGGGTGCAGCCGAGTTGATCGTTGACCCGTACCCGCCACAGGCGAGCGTCAAACAACCGACGATAGCGGCGAAAACGTAGGCTCTCATTTTGCTCCCCTTGGTTGCGTGGATGATCATCCGGCAGGCGTAAGTAGTCGGGTCTGCCTGTTCTTGAACGACAGTCAGGCGACGAGCGTGACAATGACGGACAGTAATATGACGCTCGTATACAAAGCGCCAAACCCAACGCCCCCGTATTTAGGCGATTGCGAAAGCAGGTCGCCAAGCGAAGCGCCCAGCGGCCGCGTGAGAATGTAAGCGAGCCAGAACGTCAGCACCGCGTTTGCGCCGGCAGCAAAGGAAGCATAAACGCCAGCAATCAACGCAGCGCATGTGAGCACGCCCAGCTGGAAGCCGAGGCCAAGCGCTTCGGTCGCAAGATCGCCGGCAGCGGCGCCAAGAGCAAAGGTAAAAAGGATCGCTCCCTAATAGAAAAGTTCGCGCCGTGTCGTAACGATCGAGTGGATCGACAAGGTTCGCTCCACGGCGTACCAAACTAGAAAGATCAGTGCGAGGCAGCAGGAAAAAACAGCTGTGCTGACGTAAAGACTGATTTCCAATTTGTCGGGGAGGAAATCTGTAATCTGCGTTCCCACAATGCTCACAAGCACGACGGATAGCCAATAAATCCAGGGAACGTCTTTACGCGCGCGTAGCTTGCCGCCAGTTCGCGGATCGTCGCGCCATCCGCGCGGCGCTGGCGGGCTTCCTTCTGCTGCCGAGGGGTAAGGGGTCATCGTTGAATCTTCCCGAAATCGTACGCTAAGCATTTGAGGCTGGCTCACGCTAAGCAGCGCCCAGGAACCATTGCCGCGATCCGGCAGCGCGAAATTGCGTGTGAAATTCTTGCCAAGATGTTCATGCTATGTTCCAATAAGAAGGGTCTGCGCGCGAGTTTGCCCTGTGAGCCAATTTCCGGGTGTCAGGTTTTTTCGTCTTTTTCCCGGTGGGATCGAATGTGACAAGGATGGGTTGCGGGTAGGCGACGTGACCTTGCTCGCACTCAACGCCAATCGCGGCTGGACACTGCGAGACGACCGTGACTTGGCGCTTGATCTCTCGCGCCTCTATGGTTTTCCCTTGGATATCGGAAGTAAGCGCGCAGGGTTGACCGTCGTCGCGGCCGCGTTGCGAAGCGGCGATATCGCCAAGGCCCAAATTGCAGCGTTGCATTTGCAGCTTCCAGAACCGCTCAAGAGCCGAAGCGCTCAAGAGGCGGGTCGAGAAGGCCTCGTACGCGACCTCGCCGCGTGCGGTCTTCTAAAAGCCGACGACGATTGGAACGCAGAGCATCCGAGAACGGGCGCACCTCCCAATCCCGGTTGGTTCGCCAATAAGCCTAAAGACCCAGGCGCAGTCACAGATCCCAAGGTCAATACCGGGTGGCCGCCCAAGGCCGTCGGCGCAGAGGTCAGAAAGTGGATTAAGGAGGCGGCGAAACGTCTGACATGGCGCGGGACGGACGCCTTGATCGACGCGGTGCCTTACCTCGAGGCCATCGCCGTGTTTCTGGAAACGCTAGCGCCTCAACCGACCAACATGTACGAAGTTCGGCTCGAACAGCAGTTGCGCGCGAATTTCAGTTCGCCAAAGACTTTGGAAGAGTTACAGCGATCACCGGAAGGCGATACGTTCGGCTATGAGCGGCATCATATCGTCGAGCAGAACGACGCAAATGTCGCAAAAGGACAAGATGCTTGGAACATCAGACCTGTTCTGATCAAATTCGGGCGGGATGTGATTGACGATAACAGCAACACGGTCTGGATACCACGTTTCAAGCACGAACAGATCACGAGCGAATACAACAGCAAGCCAGAAAATGGTCAACCTTTCTCTCGATTCCAGGACTACGTCAACACCCTCGATTTCGACAAGCAGCGGCAGATCGGGCTGGAGAAGTTGCGAAAATACGGGGTGCTGAAATGAGCCAGCGCAACCCGGCCGACATGACCCTCTCCGACCTAATCGACGAATTCCGTCAACTCGCCGACCAACTTGGAAGCGCTTGGGATTTCACCAAGAGGCCAGAGCGTTACCGTCGGACGCCGGAACGCGCCGCGCGCGTTGCCCGCATGAATGCGTTGACCCCGGAAATGAAGCTGAGGACGCCAGCGGATGCGCTTAGAGCCCTGCTGAATGACTCAGATGATGATATTCGCGCTTGGCCTCCATGAGGTTTAACGATATCGACCCTGACCTTGCCTACGCCGCCACTTCCGGGATTTGCGAAGGCGTATCGACGCGTGAGGCGCAGCGCCTGATTGAACAAGCGCGCACGCCGCCGCCGCCGCGCCCGACTTTGACGGAAATGTCACTCGCGGAACTCGTCGCGCGATTTTCGGACGCTTGTCTCAGGGAATTTTGGACGCGCCATTGCGGTCAAGACGGTGACCCTCTTGACGTCGAGCTTCGCAACAAGATCGATGGCGAGGTCGCTCAAATCGTCGCGGAAATCCGCCGCCGTGGCGTGTGTGATCGACTATTACCGCTTCTTGAGTCGCACAACATCACAGAGCGCGCGGAAGCCGCGCGCGCAACGTTCGAAGTCGCGCCAGAGAGAGCGTTGAAAACGCTAGAAGAGGTGGCCGCCAGCAAAGATTCCTGCGAATTCGGGCGAGCCGATCAGTCGCTCCAATATTTCCGAGAATGGGCGTCGCGGAAACCTCAAAAAAACGCGCTTTAGGGCGGTGTGGCCAGCTTCTCGGTAAGCCGGGCCTGAGAGACGATCCGTGAGACGGTTCCTCGGTGAATCTTGAGCAGACGGGCGATTTCAGCGGGCGTCTTGCGACCGGATGACACGGCTTCGACGATTTCCTTCTTTTGCTCGGCGGTGATTTTAGGTTTTCGTCCCGGGACGCGCCCTTGAGCGCGCGCTTCGTGCAGGCCGGCGCGCGTGCCCTCGCGGATCATCTCGCGCTCGAATTCGGCGAAGGAGCCGAGCATCTGCATCAGCATGCGGCCGGCGGGGCCGTCGATTTTCGGATCATCGGCGAAAACTGGGATGAGACGCTACGCCTCGCGGCGTCGATCAAGGCCGGAACCGTCGCGCCGTCGGCGTTGATGCCGCGGCTTGCGGCTTATCCTCAACAGAATGCGCTGGCCAAAACGCTCAGGGAAATCGGACGCCTCGACCACAGCCTCTTCACTCTCGACTGGATCGGCGACCCGGCGCTGCGGCGGCGGTCGCATGCCGGGCTCAACAAGGGCGAAGCGAAACACGCCCTCACCAGGGCCATGTTCTTTCATCGCCTCGGCGAAATCCGTGACCGCACCTTCGAAAATCAACGATACAGGGCGTCCGGGCTCAATCTCGCCGTTGCCGCCATCACCCTCTGGAATACCGTCTGTCTCGGGCGCGCCGTCGATCAACTACGCTCTCAGGGTGAGGTCATCGACGATGCCTTGCTCGCCCATATCGCTGCGCTCGGATGGGAGCACATCACCTTCAACGGCGATTACGTTTGGCCGACCGAACCGCTTCAAAATGCCTTCCGACCCCTTCGAAATCCACGCTCGGCTTTCCTCGATCCGGCCTAGCGTACGATTTCGGGAAGATTCCACTATGACCCCGGTAAGGGAAGGGGGCCGGCCCATATGCGCCCCACGGGCCTTCGCGCGGCTTCTGCCCTCTGCCGTGCGGGTGCGGATGAGATCACGCTCTACGTCAGCCAGGCCACCCAGCACGGCAATCATCAAGCGGCCCGTGCTGGTCGCGGTGTCAGCCCACGGCTCGGCCAGGGAGCGGAATTGCCCGCCAGCATCGACAATGCGCTTCACGATGGCGAAGAGGTCAAAGGTCGAGCGCGCTAGGCGGTCTATCCGCGTCACCGTCACCACAACACCCGGCTCGAGGTCTTTCAGGAGGCGCTGCAGCTCGCGCCGGTCGTCGGCGCGGGCGGCGCTGGCCTTCTCTTGGTAAATCTTCGCGCACCCCGCCGCACGGAGCTGCTCGAGCTGGGCGTCGAAAGCTTGGCCGTAGGTGCTAATACCAAGTCCCTAAAAGCTAAACCCGTGAGTCCAACGGCGCATTCCGATTGAGATAATTAGCCAGGGCCGTGCAACGAGCTTGTTCCAATTGAAGCAGCAATGGTCGACGATGTCGTCGTAGTTTT
>JAYTRP010000008.1:0-7909 GCA_043746145.1 Hyphomicrobiales bacterium
GACGCAGGCGTCGACGCCATCAAGGTCGGCATCGGCCCAGGCTCGATCTGCACAACGCGGATTGTCGCGGGTGTTGGCGTTCCGCAATTCACGGCGGTGCTCGAAGCCGCCGAGGCGGGTCACAGGGCCGACATTCCCGTGATCGCAGACGGTGGAATCAAGTATTCCGGCGACTTCGCCAAGGCGATCGCTGCGGGAGCCGAATGTGCGATGATCGGTTCGCTCCTCGCGGGCACCGACGAGAGCCCGGGCGAGGTGTTTCTCTACCAGGGTCGTTCCTACAAGAGTTACCGCGGGATGGGCTCACTCGGCGCGATGGCGCGAGGGTCGGCTGATCGCTATTTCCAGCAAGACGTGAGCGATCAGATGAAGCTGGTGCCCGAGGGCGTCGAGGGTCAAGTGCCTTATCGTGGTCCCACGAGCGCGGTGCTGCACCAACTCGCCGGCGGCCTACGCGCCGCGATGGGCTATGTCGGCGCTGCGAACGTCCCTGAACTCCAGGCCAAGGCGCAGTTCATCCGCATCAGTTCCGCTGCGCTGCGCGAAAGCCACGTGCACGACGTGGCGATCACGCGGGAAAGCCCGAATTATCCGTCAGCCGGATAAGATTCTCGCGTCGCTCGGGCGGGCGGACGAGCACGCACCCGCCGTGCCTCCCGGTTCTCGTGTTCGAACTCCAGCGCAACGCCGCCGGGGAACACGCGAATAACTTTCGCGTACTTTTTGCCGATACCGACGAGTTCGCCAATCGCAAACAGCCCGTCGGCAAGAACGGCAGCGCCTTGCGCCGAGACGTCGGCGAGTTCGGCTTCGTAAGTTTGGCCGTTGCTGGAGGTCAGCATCACCAACTCGCGCGCTTGATGAAAACGGTCTGATCCGCGACGTTCGACAGTCGGCTTGATATCTCTCGAGAGCAGCGCTTCGATCCGCTCGACAAGGCGGCTCTCTTTGCGTTCTGTTGCGTGAACCTCGATGGCGAACCAACCCGGCGCCCGCCGGACGACGTAGCCTTCGACCCTGCCAAAATCGTCAATATAGGCAATGACTTTCGAGCCCCAGGCGCCCGCCCTGGCGGCCTTCAGCCGCAGTCCCCCAACAGAAATGTCGAGGCACTCGCAGCTATGCTCCGAACCATCCTCGAGCAGGTATCGGCCCGGCAGGCGCAACGGCGCTCGCGCGTAACGACGCCGGTCGCGGCCTGATGCCGCAACTCCTTCAGTAATTACAGCTTTCATGGCATGGCCCAGGTCAACTTCGCAAAGTCCCCCACCACTTGCACTTGGCGCCCCCCGGGGCGGTTCGACTAGTTTCCCCGGCAAAGATGAAAATTCAGTAACTTCAGAAGTTTCGATTTTCTAGTCTCTGCGCGAACTGGACGTTGCGATGTCGTTCGAAGCAAGCATACCGCGACTCCGCCCGGGAATTTGCGCATAACGCGTCGGGATCGTCCGTCCAACCGAACATCCTTTCCCGAGCTGGCCTCGGAATCGAGAACGAGCGCCGCTCCATCGATGGAGACATCGAGAAGTTGACCCCCTACTGTCCTGACCGGCGATGCGGAGCGCTACAGCTTCACGTCCCAGCCGCATCCGATGGGTCGTACGAACGGCCCGCGTTCGAAGTTGGCGATCGTAGATTGTCTCCGGCCCTGCAGTCGCGGGCTTGGACTGAGCCTCGAGTTCCCCTGACGCCCCGGCCACCAATTGTCACCTCGATACCGGCCTCCGGCGGAACTATTCACAAAGCGTGATCCTAGCCGGCAGAACGTAAAGGCAGCATTATCGAAAGTTCATAGGAGATAACAAATACAAAAGCAGCGTCCGGATTTTTGACGCAGCGCCTGCGAGCTCATCAATTGTTGAGAGCAACTTCGATGACCAAAGTAGTGTCATGTTCGACCTGAAATCGTAGTCACACCCGATGAAACTTACTTAGCTTTCATGACGAGCCGGCCGTGTTCGACCGAATAACTGTCGAGCCGTTCCAAAAAGCTCATGCCCAGCAGGCTTTCGCTAAGCGCGCCAGGTCTGGCGACCAGCGCCCGAACATTTCGCACGACGATCGGCCCGACTGCGATCCGGTCAATACGGGTCGGCGCCGCCATCGCCGAGCCGTTAGCGGTGATCACCGGAACCTCGAAATCGAGACCAGCGGCGTCTGCGCCGATCGCCCGCGCGTCTTCGGCCCGCAGCACGACAGTCGAAGCGCCTGTGTCGAACACGAACGCGATCGATTTGTCGTTCACTTTCGCGGGAACCATGAACTGACCGCCCATGCGTTGCCTGAGAATGACCTCGCCACCGCGACCCACCTGTGGCTCGTTGGGAAGAATTTCGCCAATAACCCGATCGGCGACATCGGATAATTCATAGCGGTAGGCATACATGCCGGTCAGGCCGAAGATCAGCAACGCCCAGGTCGTCACGCCGCCAATCACACGCAACGCCCGCGTGGCCCCCGCTCCGCGCACACCCATGAACAAGAACCAGAGGATCAGCGCGCCGCCGAACGTCACCCGAGCGAAATCGTCGTGGCCAAGTCCGAGGATTTTCGCCTCTTGCGGAGTGACGACCAGCGCGGCGAGCCCGACGGCGATCAGCGCAATAGGGAGCAGAAACGTCACGTCGCCTCCCGACGTCGCACACGACCCGCGCGAACCCCTCGTGAGCGTGCAAGCGCCATCCGCGACGGCAGTTGCGTGATGACGGCGCGCCTGAGGTCGTCGCTCCATTCGGGCCAGAGCCCAATCTCTCCCGCCGTTCGCCCGCAACCGATGCAGATCCCGCTGAGCGGATCCAGCACGCAAATCTTGATACAAGGCGAGAGCTGGATCGGCATGAGATTGATTTAAGCTCCCCTACCCCCGATGAGAAGGGCGCAAAGCACCGCGATTTCACCGATCATTGCGGCGGCGCCAGCGACATCGCCGGTTTGGCCGCCAATCTGCCTACGCGCGAGAGCGCAAAGGCCGCGCGCCGCGCCAGCCGCGATTACGCAGGCAAACAGCGCGCGCATGACGTCCAGCGCGTAGAGCCCAGTCAGGAGCGCCACCACCGCCAGACTCAGGGCGGCTGCAATTAACGCCGAGGCGTCGAGCCGGCCCGCTGCGGCGCCGGCGCCGTCCGCGCGCGCCGGCGGTAGCCAGACCAGAGGCGCCAGCGCCGTCACTCGCGCCGCGGCGCTTGCAAGCACAAGTCCCGCGAGGGCGAAAGCCGGCCCCGTCGGCCCTGGTCGCAGCATGGAGACTATCGCAGCGACGCGCAGCAACAGCGTCAGGTTAAGCGCCAGCGCGCCATAGCTCCCGATTCTGCTGTCACGCATGATCGCGAGCTTGCCCTCGCGGTCACGCCCGCCTCCAAAACCGTCGGCCAAGTCGGCAAGGCCATCTTCGTGTAGCCCGCCCGTCGCCAGCGCGACCGCGCCGACCGCCAGCGTCGCGTCGATCCAAGCGGGCAGGGCGAGTTGGCGGGCTACTTCGAGCGTAAGCGCTCCGATCGCGCCGACGATCGCGCCGGCGATTGGCGCCGCCCAGGCGATGCGCGCCCAGTCCGGCGCGCCGTAGTTCCCCGGCGTTGGGAGGCGAGTGAAAAATCGAAGATTGGCGGCGACGTCGCTGAAACAGCGATCGACCAGCCCCGACGCGGAGGCGGCCATCGGTCCGCCCTCAGAGCGCCCACAGGAAGACGCCGGTCGCAACCACCGCTAACGCAGTCTGCCCGAGTTCGAGCATGCCCCACTGGCGCACCAGCTCCCGCGCCGCGCCAATATCGCTGGGCGCGAGCGCGATAATCTGATTGTCAATCGGCGCCATCACGTAGAAGCTGTAGGGCCAGCTCAGGATCGCGATCAGCGCGCCGATCGCCCAACGCAAATCGCCGCCCTCGTACCATTGCGAAAGCCCGCAGATAGCGGCCGCCAGCGAGAGCATCGTCAGCACCGCGACCCCGCGCCGATCGCTCGGGCCCCATTCCTGCAACATCGCGGAATCGTCGAGTGCAAGCCGCGCCGGCTGTTCGACCACATTCACATAAAGCGCGGCTCCCGAAAGTGCGGCGGCGAGGGCGAGGGCGAGCGATCCGGCGGTCATGAGCGGTCCTGTTACGGCTGTAGCGCGCGCATTCGCCCCACGACAGTCACGTAAGTCAAGCGCCCGCCCACGCCAAGCCCTTGCGCCGCCCGCCCAGCCTCGCTATTGAGCCTGCGCGCCCGGCGTCGCATTGCTGGGGGATAGTTCAACGGTAGAACTGCGGACTCTGACTCCGTCAATCTTGGTTCGAATCCAGGTCCCCCAGCCAGAATCTAATGTCCGACCGCCGTGTGCTTTTCACGTATCGTTTGCCGACCGATTATCTCCACTATATCCGGCTCGTGATCGCCCGCGATTCATCCGCACGTTTCATTGACAACGCCAATGCCACCGCTATGCTCTGTTCTGCGTCGTTACGAGGACGGAAGCCGGTGAAACTCCGGCGCGGTCGCGCCACTGTAAACGGCTCTTGCAATATTGCGTTGAGTTGTAAGTCAGACCCCTCTCGTAATCAGCACATCTTATACGGGACGCGAAATCCCATGGAGTATTGCCGATGACGACAGCGACACTAGCGCCGACAGCAAGTCCTGTAGCTATTCCCGTCCGCGAGGCCCTGCCGTGGGTGATTTTTGGGGGACTGATCCTCATGCTCGCGCTTTATTTCGTCGGGGCGGAAGAGGGCGCGACTTCGATCATCAAAGGCATGTATGTGCACGAATTTGTGCATGACGGACGCCATCTCCTGGGTTTCCCCTGCCACTAGGCCGTGATCGGCTCAGCCGATTGCAGGATATTGTTGGAAACCTGACGCAATCTTTCCATTTTGGAGTCGCCGCGCGGCCCGGCGAGAGTTTGTGTTCGCTTTAGAGGCGCACTCACATGGTCGGGACTATGCTCATGCGCGGGATGCTGATCGGCATCCTTGCGGGAATTCTGTCGTTTGCGTTTTTAAAGATCGTCGGCGAGCCAGCGGTCGATCGCGCCATCTCGTTCGAAACTGCAATGGACGAGGCCAAGGACAAAGCGAAGGCTGACGAGGCTGCCGCGAAAAACATGTCCATGCCGAAAGCAGAGCCGGAAGCTGAACTTGTAAGCCGCCCCGTTCAAGCGGGCATTGGCCTTTTTACGGGCGTGACGGTCTACAATACCGCCTTTGGCGGACTTTTTGCTTTGGTTTACGCGCTCGCCTATCGCCGCATGGGTGATTTCGGGCCGAGAACCACTTCGGCGCTGCTCGCGATCTCCGGCATTGTCGCCGTCAATGTGGTTCCCAACCTGAAATATCCGGCCAATCCGCCGTCGGTCGGCGACCCGGACACGATTACACTGCGGACCCAGCTTTACTTCGCCATAATCGCGATTTCGCTCGCGTCGATGATTGCCGCATGGATGTTGCGCAATCGCCTTGCGCCTCGCTTTGGCGCATGGAACGCGGCCCTGCTGGCCAGCGCTGCCTATCTCGTTGTCGTCGTTATCGTCGGGTTTGCGCTGCCAACAGTCAACGAAGTGCCTGAGGCGTTCCCAGCGGTTGTACTGTGGCAATTCAGAATCGCGTCGGTTGGAGCGCAGGCGATCATGTGGGCCACCATCGGGCTGGGGTTCGGAGCGCTGATGGAACGCGCCGCGACAAACAGCGCCGGCAACCGACAATTTAGGACGGCGGAGTTCTAGGCCGCCTCATGCGTCTCCATGCCGCGAGGAAATGACCACTCGCCTCAATCTGATTTGCCATGCATCGACTACGGCGGTGCGAACCGCGGCATTTCCTGGCGACGAGCCGCTTGACGTTCACGGGCAGAAAAAATCGGCAGCCTTGCCGCGTGGCAGGCTTCGCGCCGACCGGTATCTGACTAGCCCTGCGTTGCGGGCCATACAGACCGCCAATGCTATGAAAATAGTCGCCATGGTCGAACCGATGTTGCGGGACTGCGACTTTGGGCGCTGGTCGGGTCGGACGCTCGACGAAGTGCAGGCGGAGGAACCGGAAGGCGTGGTCGATTGGCTGCGCGATCCGACCGCGGCTCCGCATGGGGGGGAATCCGTGCTCGCACTGATCGAGCGGGTCGCTGCCTGGCTCGACGCGCAGGCAGCCGCGCCGGGTAAGATCGTGGCCATCACGCATGCGTCTGTCATTCGCGCGGCCATCGTTCACGCGATCGAGGCGGGGCCTGGCTCCTTTTGGCGCATCGATGTCGCTCCGCTATCGCTGACGCGGCTGCATGCAAACAATGGCCGTTGGACATTGGCGTCGGTTGGCGCAATCAGCGCTTGAGAGGACCACCGGAGCAGCAAGAGACCGATAGACGGATTGATTGATATGTTTGCCTTAACGCTTCCCAAGCTAGGCTCGTTTCAACGCCCAGATCCTTTTAGAGCTGGCGGTAGCAAGGACACGTCAACCGAGCAGCCTCGTCTTCACCCGATAACGTGAACCGGTCATCTCCAACCAAGACGCCACCCCGAATCGTCAATTTATCCCAGAGATGGATGAATAGAATTTAGATAGCGTGACTGACGTCGAGTCGGCTGGCTGGCAGTCCCGAAACGCTTTCCGTGTTGTGGCAGCGGAAGCAATTTGGAAAACTGTGGCTCGGTTGAGTGTACAATTCCATTGTCGTCGAGGAGAGGTGATTCTCGCCGCCGAACAGCGGCTGCTTGCGCGGCGCCATCGCGGCCTGTGAAAAATCTAAACCGGCTTTGAAGTCTTCCTCAGGCGTGTTGAGCCATATTGCGCCAACCAGTTTATAATTGCTCCTGACGTCGGCCGGGGCGCGAGTTTCGAATAGTTGCTGAACGTCAGCGTTGAGACTTGTGACTTCGTCGTCTTCATCGTTATCATCCGACTTCGAGCCCGGAAACATTCGGTAGATCGCCAAGTGCGGCGTGAACGTCTGCTGCTCGAGGTCCAGTTTCAGACCATAGATAGAGTCGCCATCATTGGCGACTGCGACGGGGGGCGACTCAGGTTTTCCCTTAGCAGGGGGATAAAGCGCATAGCTCGAAGCTCGGTTCTCGACGAGGGTAGGGTCCGACGGGCTTGGATTCACTTTTGCGTCGGGCGCGACGTCCCGAACCCATGACTTTTGCTCGTGGCTCACATGTTCGAAGGTCGCCCAAATAAATTCCGGATGACCTTCGATAGTCCCGACGACATGGAGGTCGAGCAATGCGACATTGACTAGACGCGTCTTGTCGCCATCCTTCACGATATCGCCGTTCGCAGCGGTCTTAAAAACCGGCACGACGGCTTTCGTTGTGATGTAATTCTTTATTGCGGGTCCTTCGACGATCTGCCAGGCGGATTTTAGTTCCAGACTGCCCGTGCGAAAGGTGAGATCGCGCGGTAGGCTTGCAAAGCTCTTGGGGTTGCGAAGGCCGTAGTCGTTGACAGACTCCTGACAGGTGCGGTTGAGATGAATGGCGTACCCGATTGCGTTGCCATGCGGTTCGACCAGAGCCTCCCGGGTTGCGGCTTGCAACAGATCATCGGTTTCGAAGTGAGCAGTTTCAGCCTTGTGGCCAACCTTGGCGCGCCTTGGCGCAAGGCTGAGCAGGCCCGACTGCTGATCGGCGAACAGCGACGACTCCTTTATTTTGAAAACATCCTCATAGTTGGGGAGGGAACTGGCCTCGGAAAACTGGACGGAGCGATAAGTGGATTTTCCGCCTGACAGCGGCGAGTATCGCCGGGCATCAGGAGAGATAATGATCAGACGACCGCGCCGGAACCATACACCGGCCTTCAAGGCGAAAGTGGCGTTGGCCGCGTTGAAGGGCGAGAAGACTTTGACGGAACTGGCGCAAGTATTCGATGTGCATCCGAACCAGATCACGGCCTGGAAGGCGCAATTGCTCGAGGGGGCGGCGGGACTTTTCGGA
>JAYTRP010000009.1:0-2499 GCA_043746145.1 Hyphomicrobiales bacterium
GCGCGCGCCGACTACGAGCGTGCGCTTGGCGACCAGCGGGCGCTCGCGAGCAAGCTCGACGCCTTAAAGTCGAGATCGCTCGACGACGACAAAACCGACGTGGAACTGCGGCAACTGCAGCGCGAAGCCGAAGCGGCGCGTTCGGTTTACGGCAACTTCCTGCTACGCTCGAAGGAGACCTCCGAGCAATCGAACGTCAACAGCGCGAATGCGCGGGTAATCACGCGGGGCTTGCGTCCGCAGCGCTCTTCATGGCCACCCTACGCGCTGCTCATTGTTGGGGCTGCCGCCTCCGGGCTGCTGCTTGGCGCCAGCGGCGGCTTGGCGCACGAATATGTCCGGCCAGTCGTGATGTCGCCGGCGCAAGCTCGTGAGATCGCCGACGCGCCCGTTCTCGCCGTACTGCGAGGCGATCCGATAGCGAGCCGGTATCGCGAACGGCCGACGGCGCCGGCGAGTTGGCGCACGCGCTTCGATCCCGCCGCCTACCGTATCACCCAGCTTCTGATGCTTTCCCTGTTCGAGGGCGAAGACGCGAATCGCAGTCGCACGGGGCGATGCCTGATCGTCGCCTCCTCTCCGGGCGACGGCGCGGAGGGTCTGCGTTTGGCTGAATCGATCGCGGCGATCGCGACCGAGAACGGCAAGGAAGTGTTGCTGATCGACGGCGACCTTGGCGCAGCTGATGATTCTGAAGCTCCCGGGTTCCTCGATTTGTTGCGCGGCGAGTGCGAATTCAAGTCCGTGTGCGCGGTGAGCGAGGATGGCTATCTCCGGATCGGCAAAGGCCGGTCTGATCCCTCGGGAATGCCCACTCGCAGGAAACCCGAAGCCGCGCCGATCGAGCGTGCGATACGATTTTTCGATCTGACGATCATCGACGCCGGCGCCCTGTCGCGCAACTATCGCATGGCGCCGATCGTCGGCCGCGCGGATCTGATTTTGTTGGTGGCGGAACTCGGTAGAACGCTGCAAACATCGGCGGCGACCGAAGTCGAAGTCGCCTCGTTGATGGGCCTGCAGGTCGGCGCGGTTGCGCTGATCGACAAGGCGTTCCGCGTGTGAGCCGCCGTTGACTGCGGCAGCGCCTCCTTTCGATTTCGCCACGCGGCTTGGCCTGCGCGTGGCGGTCCTTATTCTGTTTGCGGTGTCGGGCGGCCTGCTCTGGGACGTTGGCTACAACTACGACGGATTGACCGGAAGCCCGGTCACCAAGATCCACCCGTTCACCTACCTTGTCGCGGCATTAGTGTTTCGACGGGCATTCCAGTTCGGCCGTCCATTTGCTTATCTCACCTATATTTCAGGGCGTCGTCCCGTCGCTATCGCGCAGGCTCTGATCGCAGGCGCTCTCCTCGTCGCCACCACGTTGGAGCACGGTCCCGGCGCCGCCGGTCTCGCCGACACCTATATTGGCCCGGCGATGTTGGCGCTGCTGCTCAGCGAAGCCGACGAGCGTGAATTCCAGGCGCTAGCTTGGGTGCTTCACGCCACAATGGCGGCGAATGCGCTGTTGGCGTTATACGAATTTGCTACGCATTCATTGTTGTTCCCCTACCGACTCGACGGCGTTCCTTTCCCGCTGGATTTCCGGCCATCGGCGCTCCAGGGACATGCCCTCGTCAATGCGGCGATGACCTCCGTCTATCTCATTGCTTTGTTGGCGGGCGGCCGTTCGCAGTCGGGCGGTCTCAGGCTTACTCTCGTGCTGTTGCAGTCGGCGGCGCTGCTCGTGTTCGGCGGCCGCTCCGCGCTGATCGCCGCGCTGCTTATCGGCGCAACATACTTCATCTTCGCGGGGTTCAGTATTCTTAGACGCAGGCGGGGTTCATTGCTGGGCGCCTCCGTGGCGCTTGCCGCCTTGGCGCTCGGGCCTGCCGTCATAGCCTTCGTGCTTTATTCTGGATATCTCGACGCGATTTTTAATCGCTTCGTGGATGATGGCGGTAGCGCCAACACGCGCGTCGTTATGTTTGAACTGCTCCGCTATTTCTCGCTAGACGAACTGATGTTTGGGCCTGACCTGGACTATGTCGACAGTCTCAGGCGCACCTACGGGTTGGAGCAAGGCATCGAGAACCCGATTGTCCGTTTGGTTCTCTATCAGGGCGGGTTCATCACGATTCTGCTGATCGGCGTGCTCGTGCTGTTCTTCAGGGAACTGATCCGCGACCGCGACTACGCGGTGTTCTGGCCTATTTTGGTGATGATCCCGGTGCTCAATGCATCCGAAAGCATTGCGGTGAAGACGACGATTCTCGCCAAAGTGGTGATTATTCTTCTTACCATGTTCCCGCCTCGTCAGCGACGCGCCTCGTTAAGGCCGAGCGCTTCGAGGATCGAGCCGTCGAACGAGCGGTTGAGATCGTCCATCAGTCCCATTCCGTCGAACAGGTTCCAGAAGGCCCAGGGAAATCGATAGGACTCCGCGCTTTCTCTCACGTCGCGGATGTAGCGGGCGCGGTCCGGCGTAGCGGCGCCGAAATAGCGTGCGTCGGT
>JAYTRP010000010.1:0-2499 GCA_043746145.1 Hyphomicrobiales bacterium
AGAAGAAGAGTGTGACTTGGGGAACCTTGTTGAGTATCTGCTTAGTCAGGGTGCTGGTCATAAAAATTCACTGTTCTTTCCAATAGTGTGAGGGAAACTTCTTCCGCTCGACGACCGCCTCAACTGGCCGCCGCCGCCTTCGGATGCGCCCCCGCTCTTTGCGGGAGAATAACAATCAGCGAGATAATGGCCGCGACCAGGACTGCCGAAGCGTAGTAGCGGTTCAGCGCCAGGCCCCCGTGCGCAAAGGGCTTGTCGAGGAAGTCGCCGACGGTCGCGCCGAGCGGTCGCGTCAGGATGAAAGCCGCCCAGAACAGGAAGACGCGCGAGACGGCGGTCCGATAATAAAGGGCGGCGAGTACGGCGAGACCCGCGCCGAACACGAGCGCACCTCCGGCAAATCCGAGGCCTGTGTCATCAGCCATCCAATCGCCGAGAGCGGTTCCCAGAGTCTGAGAAAACGTGATCGTCAGCCAGTAGAAGATTTCCACCTTCGGCGTCGCGACGGTTTGAACATTGATTGAGCCGAGCGTGAAATACCAGAGTGCCAGCGATCCCGCGACGCAAGCCAACAGAATAGATGAGCCTCCTGCGTAGCCAATGCCAAGCGAGCGGTCGAAGAAATCGGCCATGGTCGTGCCGACCGTCGTCGAGGCCACTATGGCGATCCAATAGACCCAGGGGCTAAATTTCTTCGTCCAGATTTGGGCGACGACTGCCGCGAGAAACACGGCAAGGAAAATCGCAGTTCCGAGCAGATAGCCGCCGTTGTTGGCGTTCTTATCCGCATGCAACACGCTCATGGTGACGGCGTCGCCGCCGGTCTCCCCCAGCGTGGTCGCCAGAATCTTGATGATCCAGAAGCCGAGCGTGACTTCGGGGACTTTGCTTAAAGCGTACTTTTGGTTTTCGTTCATGGTCATCCCCGCTTCGTCGAAACGAAAGACCCGCGTCGCACCGTGCGACGCGGGTCAATGGATCGATCCGACAATCTCAGTCGGGATTCGCGCCTTCCGCCTTGTTTTCGAGCACCGCGCCCGAGGCGGCGTCGACGCCGACTTCCTGTGTGACCTTGCCGCTTTTAATGTCGAACGAGAAGCGCAGGCCGCTTCCGCCCGCCTCGCGCTCCAGCTCCTGGTCGGTGATGGTGCCGGGATGCGCCTTGAGGGCAATGGCGCGCGCCTTGTCGATGCTGATTGTCCCCTCGCCGGTGAGCTTTTCGCCGGTGTAAGCCAAGGCTGGTCCCGCGAGGGCGAACAGGATTGCAGCAGCGCCCAAAGCGCTCAGCCTTTGCAAATATGCGGTTTTCATTTGTCTCTCCAATAGCTCCATCGTCGGCGACACGGTTCACCCGCGCGACCGACAGGGAGCAGCTTCGGAAAGGACTATCCGGGACGAGAATTAGGGGTGAATTAGGTGGAGATCGCTGTTGTGCGATTTCGGGCCGGCAGGAAGACGCGCGCCACGACGCCGGAGAGGCCGTCCGCGCGATTTTTGACGGTCAGCCCGAAGCCATTTTGCTCCGCGATCCGTAGCGCAATCGCGAGCCCAAGGCCGGTGCCTTCGACGCCGGCGGGCGCGGCGCGAAAAAACCGCTCAAAGATGCGCGCGCCCCCGTTCTCCGGTAGCCCCGTGCCGGAATCCAGCACTTCGAAGACGCTCCCGCCTTGATCTGAGAAAAGAGAGACATCGATTGTGCCGCCTTTAGGCGTGTAGCGCACCGCGTTGTCGATCAGGTTTCCCAACAGGGTGCGCATATCCTCAATTGCCCCGTGGATTGTCGCGGGAGTCACAATGTTTACACCGAGATCGACGCCCTTGCCCTCGGCTCGCGCTACGTGATCGCCGACGCATTCGAGAAGCAACGGTCCGAGGTCGATCGCATCGCCTGATGTCGCGGCGGGCTCGTCGAGGCGGGCCAATTTCAGGAGCTGACCGACAAGGGCGCTTGCGCGCCTGACTCCGTTCGCGAGCGCGTCTCGACGCTCGTCGAATGCCGCCGGCCCACTCAAGGCGAGAGCATCGACCTGGATTTGCATCGGGGCCAGCGGCGTGCGCAATTCGTGCGCTGCGTCGGCGACGAAGCGTTTTTGCGCGGCCAGGGCGGCTTGCAACCGCACGATCAACCCGTTCATGCTTTCGACGAGCGGGGCGACTTCGACCGGGATTCCCGCGAGAGGTAGAGGGCGCGCCGCCGCAGCGCTACGTTCGCCGATATCATCGGCGAGAATCTTCAATCGTCGGAGCATGACATTCATGGCCCAACCGACCACCAGCCAGGACAGAGGAATGACGATGATGATGGGGGCCGCCGCGCTGAGCGCTGTCCCACGCGCTATTTCTTCGCGCACGACATCGCGTTGCGCGGCCTGCACCGTCCGGCCCGCGCCGCCGGTCGTGTAGGGGTAGGTTGAGGATACGTGTAAAAAGTGGTCACAAGGTTTGCTCGAAGGGGAGCGGCTGTGGGTTGAGCGGTTCCGGTGTGGTGTCCATGTCGAG
>JAYTRP010000011.1:0-2486 GCA_043746145.1 Hyphomicrobiales bacterium
CTTTGCGGGCGCCTCGAGAAAACCTGAGAGGAAATCGGCGGCTTCGGCGGGGCTTTCATGCGCAAAGGCAAGGCCCACAATCCCGGTCGCGCCATTGGGGTGAACCTGCGCCGACCGATTCCAGAAGTTCTCGGGAAAATGCTGCTGGCAGACAAAGAAGCCCGTTTCGGGAAAGGCGGCGCCAGCGGCGAAGGCGAGCGAAAAGGCGACCTCAACCTCCCTGCCATCGGGCTTTCGCGCCTTCCGGGCAAAATCGAAGCGTTCAAAATCGCCAAGGCCGCGGCTGGCATATGCGGCGCGATCCGCCTCCGCATTGCTTGATGCGAGCACGAGCATAGCGAGCCCTTGGCGCTTGGTCAGATAGTCCGCGACAAAACCAGCGAAGCTGAAAATGCCCGATTGCGCGGGCAGCCGGGCGAAGTCTGCGCCCAGACCAATCAACTCGAGAAACGCGCCGTCGAACTGGACAATGTGATTTTCCGTACCCCAGGGGTGACGATTGCGCTGCCCCACCTGGAAGCCGAAGCTGACATAGGCTGCCGCCTGGGCCGCGAGGTCGTGGGCGGGGATGACGAGATGGTCGATTGTGCGGAGCATTTCAGGCTTTTAACCCGAAATCACCCCCGCGTCAGCATCGCCTTGCCCGAGCCGTGACGGCCCTGCATGCTCGCTCCGGCTGTCGTCGCGCCGAACCGATCGATCACCACGGTATAGACGTTCCTATCGCCGAACTTCACATGATCTGGGGTGACTTTGCTGTAGCGGGCGCCGACCAAAACACCTCTTTCGACAAAGCTCACAACCTTCCCGCCGGCAATTGTGATCGTGACCGGCCAGGGCGTATGACGTCCAAGCATGCCTGACCAAGCGCCGTCCCAACTCGTGTCGCCAGCCGCGAAAGCCGGACCGCACGACGTGACAACTGCCGCCAACATGAGCCTGACTAAAAATTTCCGGTGAGGGGAGTGCATGACCGTTCTTCGTCTCCGCGAATGCGGACTTGGAACCGCCGAACACCCGCTCGGGGTCCCGACCGCTAGTCACATCTACGCCTCTTTTCATAGTTGTTCGACAAAAAACAAATTTAGGCTTTGCGACCCCAATCAGAGTCCGCGCTTAACTGAGGCGATCAGCTAATAAGCGTTGCTTGTCTTCAACAGGGAAATCGGGGTGATCGCGAGAATGTATAGATCGAGCAGGATCGACCAGTTCTCGATGTAGTAAAGGTCATGATCGACGCGCTGCTGAATCTTCTCTTTGGTGTCAGTCTCGCCACGCCAACCATTGACCTGCGCCCAGCCGGTAATTCCTGGCCTTACGCGGTGTCGAGCGAAATAGCCCTCGACCACTTCGTCATACTGCCGGTCCGCCGCCTTGGCGTGGATCGCGTGCGGGCGGGGGCCGACCAATGAAAGATTGCCGTTAAACACGACGTTGAACAACTGTGGCAGTTCGTCGATCGAAGACCTGCGGATGAACCGGCCGACCCGCGTGACGCGGGGATCGTCGCGTGTGACGAGCTTTGACGCCGTCTGGTCTTGCTGGTTGACGTACATGGACCGAAACTTGAAAACTTCGACGAGTTCGTTGTTAAACCCATAGCGCTTTTGTTTGAAAAGCACGGGCCCGGGCGAGTCGAGCTTGATCGCCACGGCCGCCGCGATCAGGACTGGCGACAGCGCGATCAAAGCAAGCGAGCCCACGACCTTGTCGAACAGCATCTTGACGAACACGTCGCGGTCGCCGAGCGGCTTATCGAATACATCGAGCATCGGCGCGACGCCGACATAGGAATAGGAGCGCGGCCTGAAACGAATTCGGTTGGCGTGCGCGGCGAGCCGCACATCGATGGGAAGCACCCAGAGTTTGCGCAGCATCTGTAGGATGCGCTGCTCCGCAGTGATCGGCAGCGCGAACACAGCCAGATCGATGCGAGTGTGGCGCGCAAACTCCACGAGATCATCGACATTGCCGAGCTTGGAAAACCCCTCCACGGTGACAGGCGAACGCGCGTCGCCGCGATCGTCAAAGACGCCCAGCAAACGGATTTCAGCCGGGTCGGCTTTGGCGAGGTCGCGGATGAGTTCGCGCGCGAGGTCGCCGCCGCCGACGACGACGAGGCGCCGCTCGAACCGTCCGCGCGCAGCGAGCGCGCCCACGAAATATGCAACGAGAAAGCGTTCGATCGCCAGCAGGTTGAAGCCGGTCAAGAACCAAGCGCCGAGCCAGAAGCGCGAAATGATGTCATCGAGCTTGGCGAAAAACACGAGCGCGATCAGCGCGGCGAATATCACCAGCCAGGCGCCGCTCATGCGGAACAGTTGGTTGACGGGGCGGCGCAACGCGGGAATCGAGTAACTCTGCAGAGAATGGAAGGCAATCAGCGAAAGCAGCGCGACGCCGCTCGTGAGCAGATAATAGAGCGGTTGGGGACCGATTTGAGGCGTGACATGGAAATGGTAATACGCCAGTCCGGAAAGAGTCAG
>JAYTRP010000012.1:0-2480 GCA_043746145.1 Hyphomicrobiales bacterium
GGAGACGATCAGCCCGATCGTCGATTGCGGCGTGCATTATGTCGACGTGATGTGCCAAGTCACCGGCGCTCGGCCCGTTCGGGTGCACGCGATTGGCGCTCGGCTCACCGACGAAGTCGCGCCGACCATGTACAACTACGGTTGTCTGCAAGTGTCGTTCGACGACGGTTCGGTGGGTTGGTATGAGGCCGGCTGGGGTCCGATGATGAGCGAGACGGCGTTCTTCGTCAAAGACATGATTGGCCCGAAAGGTTGCGTTTCGATCGCGATGGATGAGTCGAAGACCGCCTCGTCCGACGTGGACAGTCATACCAAGACGAGCGCGCTACGCCTGCATCATTCACAACTCGGGTCCGATGGCCGTTTCGCCGCGCCTGACGAAATCCTGCGCACCGACGACGAGCCGGGCCACCAGGAACTCTGCAACCGCGAACAGCGCGCGTTCTTGAAGGCGATCCGCGAGGATGAGGACATGACCGAGCACGCGCGAGGCGCGGTCGACTCGCTAAGAATCGTGCTCGCAGCCGACGAAAGCATTCGCACGCATCAGGTGGTGGAGCTATAAACGAGCGCGTCTGGGCAGCGGCTACAACCGTTGCGGAGCGCGGAGCCTAGAAATAAAGGAGGCCGCTATCTCGCGACAGCGGCCTGAGTCTAGGGAGGAAACGCCCAAGAAGGGCATATGCGGCAGATCGTGCCGCACCGCACAAATATATGCGTGCGGCGCGATAGCGCAAGCCACTTTCATAAAAAATCTTGGAGAATTCATTTTTCTTTGCGAGCTATCGCTCGCGACTGGGGCAAATGCTCCCGTTTACCTCAAGCAGGCCGTGGTTTATCATGTAGACGCCGCTTGTCCCCGTCGATACGGCTATCACATTAGCAGAACCACAACACGGTAAGAGCGGCTGCGGCCGGCCCTGGCGCCCGCCGATCCTTATCTACCGACTGCATTTTCGAGGTATAGTTTGGCCGAACTGAATTCCGCCTTTGCCGCATTGCGCTCGACGCCGCGCCTGCCTGCGCTGTTTATCGGCCACGGCAATCCGATGAACGCGATCGAGGACAATGCGTACAGCCAATCCTGGCGCGCGCTAGGCGAAAAGCTGCCGCGGCCGCAGGCGATCCTGTGCGTGTCGGCGCATTGGATGACGCGCGGCGTGACACTGGCGCATATCGGCGTACGTCCCAAGACAATCCACGACTTCGGCGGTTTTCCCCGTGAACTATTCATGCAGCAATACCCAGCGCCGGGCGCGCCGGAGGCTGCGAAGGCGGTGATGGAACTGGTGCGCGCGAGCCATATCGAGCCCGATCTGGAATGGGGGCTCGACCATGGCGCCTGGTCAGTGCTGATCCAGATGTTTCCCGACGCCGACATTCCCGTGTTCCAGCTCTCGCTCGACCTCGCTCGTGATCCGCTTAGCCATCTCGAAATCGCGCGCGAACTGAAGTCGCTCCGCGAAAAGGGCGTCCTCGTAATCGGCAGCGGCAATCTCGTGCATAATTTGGGGGCGCTCAATCCCGGCGCGCCGCCCTATGATTGGGCGAGCGAGTTCGACGAGCGTCTACGCGACCGCATCGAGGCGCGCGACGCAAAGGGCGTTGCGGCCTCGCTCAATAGCTCGCGAACCGCCCGGCTTTCGCATCCGACGCCGGAACATTTTTTGCCCGTGCTGTTCCCGCTCGGCGTGGCCGATGAGAAGGACGAGCTGAGCTTCTTCAACACGTCGTTCGACCTGGGGTCGATCTCGATGCGTTCGTTCCTGCTCGCGTGAACACATCCGCGCTGGTGATCGGGGCGGGCCCGGCGGGATTGATGGCGGCGGAGACGCTGGCGCAGGCCGGCGTAGCCGTAATTGTCTGCGATAGTTCACCGACGCCAGCGCGCAAATTCCTGCTCGCGGGACGCGGCGGCCTCAACCTGACTCATTCCGAGCCGCTCGACGCGTTGCTCGACCGCTACGGTCCCGCCCGCGAGCGGCTCGAGCCGGCAATCCGCGCCTTCTCCCCCGAAGCGCTCAGCGCCTGGAGCGAGGCGCTGGGTGAGCCGACCTTTACTGGTTCGAGCGGTCGGGTTTTCCCGAAAAGCTTCAAAGCCACCAAATTGCTGCGCGCCTGGCTCCGCCAGCTTGGCGCGCGCGGAGTGGAATTGCGCGTTCGTCATAAATTCATGGGCTTTGGCGCAGGGGGCGTAGCGTTTTTCTCAACGCCTGCCGGGGAGGTCTCGATCGAGGCTCCCGTTACGGTGCTGGCGCTCGGCGGGGCCTCTTGGCCGCGGCTTGGCGGCGATGGCGCCTGGGTCAACGCTCTGCGCGACGTTGGCGTTTCCGTGGCGCCGCTGCGTCCCAGCAATTCCGGATTCCTGGTCGACTGGTCGCAGACGTTTCGCGCGCGCTTTGCAGGCGAGCCGATCAAGGCGGCGCTCTGGTGGTTCGACGGCGCGACGAGCCGGGCGGAAGCGATGATCACGAGCACGG
>JAYTRP010000013.1:0-7783 GCA_043746145.1 Hyphomicrobiales bacterium
GCGCCAGTTCGTCGATGTCGATCAGCGAGCGGGTGCGCCAGAACTGGTCCAGTCCATCGAGCATCGCCTGCGTCAGGAAAGGCGCAAGCGGCTCGACGATCGCCCCTGCCGACGCAAAGTTGCGCGCGGCGCGCTCGATCGTTTGCCGGGTTTCCGCGTCCGGCGCGACTCCGCAGCCAGCGTCCAATAGCAGGCCGATGCGCAGACCCTTAAGCTTTGCTGGCGCGATCCGCCAATCCAGCGTCTCCGGCGGAAGGCTCATGAAGTCGCGCGTGTCGGGCTGTGCGAGCGTCGCCATCATCAGCGCCGCATCGTCGACGGTGCGCGTCATCGGTCCGGCGACACGGCCGATATAGGGCGGGTCAATCGGCACGCGGCCGTTGCTGGGCTTCAGGCCGACGAGGCCGCACCAGCCGGCGGGTAGCCGGATCGAGCCGCCGATGTCGGTGCCCAGATGCAGCGGGCCATAACCAGCCGCTCCCGCCGCGCTTGCGCCCGCCGACGAACCGCCGGGATTGCGCGCGAGGTTCCAGGGATTGCGCGCGAGTGCATGAAAGCTCGACAGCCCCGAAGACAGCATCCCATAGTCAGGCATGGTGGTCTTCGAAAACATGATGGCCCCGGCCTCGAACAGCCGCGCGGCGGGTGGCGCGTCGGCGGATTGAGGCGTGTGATCGCTCGCCGCCGTGCCGACTGGCTTCGGGTCGCCCTTGGTGGCGATATTGTCCTTCATCGTCACGGGCACGCCGTCGAGCGGCCCAACTGGTTCGCCCTTCGCCCAGCGCGCTTCGCTCTCGCGGGCCTGTCGCAGCGCGCGCTCAGGCTCGAATAGATAGGTCGCATGTATATGAGGTTCGTAAGCCTCGACCCGGGCAATCACGTCGCTCATCGCCTCGACGGGGGAGAGTGCGCGGCGACGGAAAGCGTCCAGCAGCGCGACGGCGCTCATGGCATGGGGATGCATGGCGGTTTCCCAACAGAGAAGAGAATGTGCCGGCAGCGATTTGCCGGATAGCAAATTCTTTGGGGCCTGTGCTCGTCATCGCGAGAAGCGCAGTGACGAAGCGATCCATTTCGCCGCAGCGCGGGTCGTGGATCGCTTCGCCTTCGCGGCTTAAATTAGCGAACGCCTACTTCCAGGATATCGCCGAAAGGTCGTTGACGAAGATCGGCGCGTTTTTCCAGACGCCTTTAAGACCCGCGTCAGCAATCACAACGTTAGGCAACTGAAACAGAAACGCGTTGACGCAATCGTCGGCTAGCTTGTGCTGAGCGTCCACCAACGCCTTTTTGTAGGTCGCCAGATCAGGCGCTGTCTGCAAGCGCGTGATGATCGCCTGGAAGTCGGCGTTGTCGTACCCAAAATAATATTTCGGATTGGCGTAGATTCCGATATCCAGCGGCTCGACATGGCTGATGATCGTCATATCGAAATTGTGCCCGACGTACACGTTGGACAGCCACTGCGCCCATTCGACATTCTCGATCTTGGCCGTGATGCCGATTTCGGCAAGTTCAGCCGCGATCACCTCGCCGCCCTGACGCGCGTAGCCCGGAGGCGGCAGCGTGAGCGTGAGATTTATTGGCAAGGCGACGCCGGATTCCTTCAGCAAAGCCTTCGCTTTTGCCGGGTCATAAGCGTATTGGGCGGTCAGATCGACATAGCCGGGGTCGTTCGGCGTCAAGTGACTCCCTATTGGAGCCCCAAGTCCATTGGAGGCGCCCTCGATCACCGCGGTTCGGTCGATAGCCGTCGCGATCGCCTGCCGCACCTTGAGATTATTCAGCGGCGCCTTCTGGTTGTTCATCCCCAGAATCGTCTTGCCCTCGGTTCCGCCGACCGAAACCTGAAAGCGCGTATCTTTCTGGAACTGGCTGAGGTCGGTCGCCGCGACGCGCGGAAAATCCTCGATGTCTCCGGCAAGCAATGCTGCGACCTGCGCCGAGGGGTCGGTGATGAACTTGAACGTCGCCTGCTTGACCGCAATCGCACTGGCGTCGCGATAGCTGTCCCACTTGGCCAGCGTTGCGGATGAACCCTTGTTCCAGCTCGTGAGCTTGAAGGGACCGGTGCCCACGGGCGCCGTCGCTTCAGTTGCTATGCTTTTCTCGTCGAGGATGACGGCTGTGTTCAGGCCGAGATGAAAAAGGGCGTCGAAGCTCGGATCCTTAAATTTTAGCACGACCGTGTCGGCGTCGGGCGTTTCGATGCCGAGCATCGAAGCGAAGAACGCCTTTTCTTTATTGGTCGAATCCTTGGCGGCGAACCGCTCGAACGAGAACTTCACGTCTTTCGAGCTGAACGACTCGCCGTCCTGGAACTTGACGTTCTTCTTCAAGGTGAACGTCAGGGTCTTGAGGTCCGGCGAGAACGTCCATTTTTCCGCCAGCAGCGGGGTAATGGAGAAGTCCTCGTTGATTTTCGTGAGGCCTTCGAAAATGTTGTAATGCGTAATTTCCCCGATCGCTGCGGCGGCGCCGGCGGTCGGATCGAGCCCCGGCGGCTCGAGCGCCATGCCGATGGTGAGCGTATCTTTGGCAAAGGCGAGCGGGGCGCCGGCGAGAAGCGCGGCGGCGACAATAGACAATCCGAAACGGCGACGCATGCGAGACTTCCCTGGAATCGACCGCGGGAGGGCGGCGCATAAGATTACCACCGGGAAGGTCGCCGCGGTCAAGCGGGGGAGCGCGCTTTAGGAGGGGAGCCTCCGCCTGAGCCGACTTTGGCCCGATGCTTCAGAGCCCTGTCTCGCCAAGGTCGAACGCTTTCACGCAGCCGCTTTTGCCTTCTGCAGCACCGCCTCCACCGCAGGCAGGATCGCCGCGACGATAATCTCCACTCCCGCGCGCTTGGGGTGCAGCCCATCCTGCTGGTTGAGCTTGGCGTCCCCCGCCACGCCCGCCAGGAAGAACGGATAGAGCGCGACGCCATATTTCGTCGCGAGTTCCGGATAAATCGCGTCGAACGCCGTCCGGTATTGCGGGCCTAAGTTCGGCGCGGCCAGCATGCCTGTGAGCAGGGTCGGAATATGCGCTTTCGTCGCGCGCTCCAGAATCTCGGACAGAGCCGTGCGCGTGCCCTGCACGGGCATGCCACGCAACATGTCGTTGGCCCCGAGTTCGACGATCAGCGCGTCGGTGCCGGCGGGAACGCTCCAGTCGTAGCGCGCGAGCCCATCCTCCGCCGTCTCCCCCGAAACGCCCGCATTGACCACGTCGACGTCCCAGCCTTTCGCCTTCAACGCGCGGCCGAGCGTCTCCGCGAATCCTTGGCCTTGCGGTAGGCCGTATCCTGCGGTGAGACTGTCCCCCAGCGCAACGAGCTTGAGCGTCCGAGCTTGCGCCGCCAGCGTCGTCGTCAGGGCGAGCGCGACGGCGAGCGCTTGGACGGCGCGGCGACAAACCCCATATGACGAGTTGGAACCAGAGAATCCCGCCATATGACTCGTCCTGCCGTGGAATTGCGTGATGTCGATCTGAGCTTAGGGCGTGGCCCCTCCCGAGTGCATATATTGCGGAAAGTGAGCCTGACAATCGCGGCAGGCGAGGCTTTGGGCCTGATCGGCGCCTCGGGTTCCGGCAAATCAACGCTTCTCATGGTGATAGCAGGGCTCGAGCGGCCCGATAGTGGTGAGATTTTCATCGATGGAACTGGCGTGCACGGCTTGAGCGAGGATGCGCTCGCCCGTTTTCGGGGCGCCAAGATCGGCATCGTGTTCCAGTCCTTCCAGCTCATCCCGACCATGACGGCGCTCGAGAACGTCGCCGCGCCGCTCGAAATCGCAGGCGCCGCCAACGCATTCGAACGCGCGCGGGCTGAGCTTTCCGCCGTTGGCCTCGACGACCGAATGTCGCACTATCCCGCTCAACTCTCGGGCGGCGAGCAGCAGCGCGTCGCGCTTGCCCGCGCCCTGGCGCCCCGACCCTCTCTGCTGATCGCCGACGAACCCACAGGCAACCTCGACGAATCCACCGGACGCGCGATCATTGATCTCCTGTTTGCGCTGCCACGCGAGCGCGGCTCGACACTCGCACTTGTGACCCACGATCCCAGTTTGGCGGCGCGTTGCGATCGTACGTTGAAGATGCGCTCTGGCATGGTCGAGGCCGCGTGAAAACCTCCGTTCTGTTTCGTTTCGCCGCACGCGATCTTCGCGGCGGACTGGAAGGCCTGCGCATCTTTTTCGCCTGCATCGCGATCGGCGTGGCGGCGATCGTTGGCGTCAATTCGCTGGCCCGCTCGCTCGAGGAGGGCCTTGCCAAGGATGGCCGCTCGCTGGCGGGTGGCGACGTCTCGTTCTCGCTAATCCATCAGGAACTCTCGCCCGAGCAGCGCGCCTTTCTCGCCGCGCGCGGGAAACTCGACGACATCGCCACAACGCGAGCTATGGCGCGCAACGCCGGCGGCGACGCCGCGCTCGCCGACCTCAAGGCGGTGGGCCCCGGCTGGCCGCCGCTGGACGTTGCGGCCTTTGACCCCAACCTGCCGCCTCGTGAAATCTTCGCCGAGCGCGACGGCGTCTATGGCGCGGCGGTCGACGACACGCTGCTCGAACGGCTGGGCATCAAAGTCGGCGATAGCTTCGACCTCGGCGCGCTGCATCTGCAGATCCGTTCACGCGTGGTCACCGAACCGGACCGGCTCGGCACAGGCATCGGCTTTGGCTCGCGCGTGCTGATCTCGCTCGACGCCTTGGCGTCAAGCGGCTTGATCCAGCCGGGTTCGCTGGTCCGCTGGACTACGCGGGTGACGATGAACCCCGGCGGGGCGCCGCCCGACGAGGCGCGCGTGAAAGCGCTGATGGCGGACGCGAAGGCGGCTTTTCCGGAAGCGGGCTGGGATGTGCGCTCGCGCGCAAGCGTGTCGCCGGATTTCGCGCGCAACATCGACCGGTTCGGCGAATTTCTGGCGCTGGTCGGGTTGATCTCGCTCGTGGTCGGGGGCGTCGGAGTCGCCAATGCCGCGCAGGGTTTTCTTGAGCGAAAGCGCAGCTCGCTCGCGATCCTGAAGGCGCTAGGCGCGGGCGGCGGCGCGATGGTCGGGTTGGCGCTGATCGAATTTGCGGCGGTGGCGCTGGTCGGCGTCGCGGTCGGCTTGGCGATCGGCGCGGCGATCCCCTTTCTCGTCGCGATCATTGCAGGCGCAGCGCTGCCCTATCCCCTCGTTCCCGGCATCTACCCCGGCGAGCTGGCGCTAGGCGCAGTCTACGGCCTGCTGACCGCGCTAACGTTCTCGATCGCCCCGCTCGGGCGCGCGCACGACGTGCCCGTCGCGGCACTGTTGCGCGACCTCGTCGCCGACGACGCCCCCCGACCCCGCGCTCGCTACGCCTTGGGCGCGCTTGCGGCAGGACTTGCCCTATCCGGGCTTGCGATCGCGGCAAGCCCACAGCGCAGTGTCGCCATCGTTGTGGTGGTGGGGACCGCGATTGCGCTGGTCTTCCTTCGCGGGGTGGCCTGGGCCGCGATGGCTTTGGCGCGCCGCGCGCCTCGGGTTGGCGCCGTCGAATGGCGGCTTGCGATCGCGAACCTGCACCGCCCGGGCTCGCCGACGCCCTCGGTCGTGATCGCGCTGGGCCTCGGCCTCGCCGTGCTGGTCGCGCTGACGCTGGTCGATTCGAACCTGCGCGGCGAACTTAGCCCCGACGAGAGCGGCACGCCGAATTTCTACTTTCTCGACGTTCGCTCGGGGCAGGAGACTGCGTTTCGCGATTTTCTCAACGGGCAAGCGCCCGGCGCCAGTGTGGTCGAAGCGCCGATGATGCGCGGGCGCATCGTGCGCATCGGCGATGTGCCGGCCGAGGATTACAAGGCCAAGGAGAGCGCCGCCTGGGTGCTGGAGGGGGACCGCGGCGTGAGTTACGCCGACGCGCCGCCGCCGGGTTCGCGCGTGGTCGCGGGGGCGTGGTGGGCGAAAGATTATGCGGGTCCGCCGCTGGTTTCTATGGATTCCGAGATCGCCGTGGGGCTGAAACTGAAGATCGGCGACTCGATCACCGTCAACGTGCTGGGCCGTGACATCACTGCGAAGATAGCCAATTTGCGCAAGGTGGACTGGCGCACCTTCGCGATCAATTTCGTGCTGGTCTATTCGCCCTCGACTTTCCTAGGCGCGCCGCACTCGGTGCTGATGACCGCCGAACTGGGAAAATCGGCGACCGCGCAGAGCGAGCGCGACATCGTCAAAGCCGCCGCGCGTGAATTTCCGACCGTCGTTACGGTGCGGGTCAAGGAGGCGCTGGACGCCGTGCGGGCGCTGGTTGGACGTCTCGCCGAGGCGATCCGGGCGGGCGCTGGCGTCGCGCTGGCGACTTCGGTGCTGGTGCTCGCGGGAGCACTGGCCGCCAATCGTCGCGCACGGCTCGCTGATTCTGTGGTGCTGAAAATTCTCGGCGCGACGCGGGGACGGTTGATCGCCACCTTTTTGATCGAATATGCCACACTTGGCCTTGCGACTGCCGCATTTGGCGTCGGCGCCGGCGCGCTCGCGGCCTACGTGATCGTGGCGGACGTCATGCAGTTCGACTTCGTGTTCGCTTGGGCCCCCGCGCTCGGCGCGGCGCTCGGCGGGCTCTTGCTGACGGTCGGGCTTGGCATGATTGGAGCGTGGCGGATTCTGGGGCGAAAGCCAGCGGAATTTTTGCGCACGCAGTAAGCGTGCGCCTCTAACCTTTATAGGTCCCGGCCAATTCCACCCGCAGCTTGCCCTTTTGGATCTTGCCCGTCGCGGTTTTCGGCAACGCCTCGACGAACACGATGCTTTTGGGGCGCTTGAACGGGCTTAGTTGATCGCGCACCTTGGCGAGCAACTCCTGCTCGCTGAGATCGCTGCCGGGCTTCCTGATGACCACGGCGGTGATCGCTTCGCCCCAACGCTCGTGCGGCAAGCCTATTACCGCGACCTCCTGCACGCCGGGGTCGGCAGCGTAGAGCGCCTTCTCGACCTCGATCGACGCGACATTCTCGCCGCCTGTCTTGATGACGTCCTTGAAACGGTCCTCAAACCAGAGAATACCGTCGGCATCGAGCCGGCCGCAATCGCCGGAATGGAACCAACCATGCGCGAAGGCGGCGTCGGTGGCGGTCTCATCGTACAGATATTCGCTCATCACCTGCGGCCCGCGATACACGATCTCGCCCGATTGTCCCTGCGCCAGCAACCGACCGTTCTCGTCCATGATCGCCACTTGAGCATTGGGCGACGGCGTGCCGACCGCACCGGAATGGCTCAACTGATGCTCGGGCCGGAAATAGACCGCGAGCGGGTTCATCTCGGTCTGCCCGAACATGAGCGAGAACTCACAACCAAACTTCGCCATCGCGTTCTTCAGCTCGTGCGTCGGCATCGGCGCCATGGCATAGACGGCAAGGCGAAGGCTGGAGACATCGCGTGCGCGCGCGTCCAATTGCTCCAGCATGGCGCGGTACATCATCGGCAGCGCGAAGGCCAGCGTGATGCGCTCGGCCTCGATCAAGTCCAGTAGCCGATTGGCGTCAAAACCTTTCTGTAGATAAAGCGTCGCGCCGACGGCGACGGCGGGCGTCACAAAAGCGTTGAGCTGCGCCGTATGAAACAGCGGCATGAGAACGGTCATGCGATCGCCGCTTGTCAAGCGCGTGTCCAGCGCGGCGCCAAGCGACTCGACATAGACCGCGAGATGGCTGCTGAGCACACCCTTCGGCGCCGATGTGGTGCCGCTCGTGTACAGGCAAGATATCGGATCGCGGTCCTCAACCAGGACTTGCGGCTCCTCCTCGCTCGCGCCTTCAATCAGCGCATCGA
>JAYTRP010000014.1:0-7777 GCA_043746145.1 Hyphomicrobiales bacterium
GATGCGGAAGAAAAAATCGCGCCGTTGCTGACCCCTGTCTTTGTCACCCCGCCTGTCGACAGGTTAAAATTGGCGTATATATTGCGAAACGGCCCACCAGAGCCCGCGTTATTGAACCCCAACTGTTGATAAGTCGAACCGCCGGCGAGCAGATATGCAGATGCGGTGAACTAGCCGCCGGCTGGAATTATGCCCGCGGCGTGGTAAGCGTAATGCGCCGAGTTCGCCGTTGTTTCCATTATCTCGATGGCGCCCACCCCGCCAAACGGGTCAGGTTGACCAGTGGCGATCGTCACCGCGGACGCAACCAATCCAGCGCTCGTACCGACCGAATTGGTCAGAAGATTGTTTGAGGCGAAAGCCGTAGGCGAAACTGGCGACAGGGAAACACCGGAAGGATTAAAAGGCGCGACAATCGGCTCAGAGAAGCCGCCAAGCGTGCGCAACAAGGGAAACGCCGTGGTCGTTCCGTCGCCGACCCCGAAGGGTTGATTGGTCAAGGAATAGTCGGTTGGATCATAGTATAAAAATGTTCCGAACTGGCCTTGGCATTGCAGAAACAACCCCATCAGGCTCTGCAACGAACTGCCGCCAAGACCTGGGTATGTCGATGGGCTCGAATCCAGACCGTCGTAAGTCGCTTCGAACTTCCAAATCGGATTGGTGTAAAGCGCGCTGCGAACCTCCCGCCCCGAGGCATGAGGCGCGACCAAGGTGGCGAAGGTCGGCTTCTTGTGCACGCTCCAGCCTTGGCCGGCCAGGATCGGGAGGGACAACGTGGTCATGATCTCACCGTCTTCAGTTTGAAAGTCTTGAGTTCAAACAACATTGCCATGAACTCCTCGAAATCAGATGCGTCTTCGGCAAATCGGCATAACCAAAGGGCGCTGAAATCGGCGGTTATCGGCGCGCCTGTGGGAGGCGGCTGTGCAAAGACAATCGTTGGCGCATACCCGGAGGTAAGGGTCCAAGCCGACGTTGGCTGAACGATGCCGGCCAGATAAACGGCTGTCATATCGGAAACGCCGAGCACCACTTCCGTGTAAGCCCCATAACTGCGCGAAACCGGGAATGTCGTTGTCGCGCCGTCGCCGACGCCGAAATGCTCGGCGCGCAGGCCAGCAAGTCCTAGAGGTGAGAACCAAAAGGGCGTTGCCGCGCCGCTCATTTGTTCGAAGAAGCCCGCTATCGTTTGTAATTCGTAATCGGCGAGCTTCGAGCTTAGCGAGTCGTAGGTCAACTCGACGTCATAGAGAGCCGAAGCAAATCGTGGCCGTCTGGTGGATCGACCCGATACATGATCGGCAACGTCGGATGCGAATCTCGGCCGTATGCGTATTGCCCAATTGACTGCGGGAAGGATAGGGAACGTGGAGACGATTGCGGGGTCGGGAGCCGTTGCCTGTAACGAAACCAACGCCGCGGGACCGCGCCCGTTCAACCATGTGCCCGTCGCCCAATTGCCAGCATCGCCCCATTGGCTCGAAAGCCGGGGAAATATGGGGAACGGGCGCACGTCCCAGTTCCAAGCACAACAGAATGCAAATTGCAGCAACGGGACGCCGGCCCAGGATAACTCATTGTTCCCATCGGTATTACAGTATTCGTAAATGGCCTGCAAGGCGAGTGCGTTCAAGGCGTCGTCGCGGATAGGAGCGGATGCGCCCGTTGTGTCAGAACGCCAAACAGACCAATAAGGCGTCGCGCTCTCCAGGGATTTTGCGTCGAAGAAGACATTTGGTTGGTTTGTTCCCTTGTCGCAGGCGGGAAAGCCGTACTCTAGAAAGCAGATCGGCTTCGACTGAGCGGCCCAGGGGGTTACTGGTCCTTGGCCTGCCCAACCTCCCGACGAGGCGTATACCGCTTGGTGAGTGTTGTTCCACCACCAACGCATCTGTTTGTTGGCGAGAATCTGCTGATTGGCGGCAAAGGCATTGCGTGACTGTGTCGCCCGATCGCCGAGGGGAAGCGAAACGTACTGGTCCGATCCGAGCGGATCGAGGCCGACGCCGCCACTAGCGCCGTCGGCGTAGTACCAGTTGAATTTCTCGCCCGCTTCGATGTTAGCTTTCAAATACGCGAGGGAATGGATTGTCGGCGGGCTGGCGAGGCCTAGGCCGCCGCTGGCGGAAAGCGACGGCGGCCACGCGCCAATGGGCTTGGGCATCCGCCAGTTGACGACATCAAGGCCGCCGGCTCCGGTCGTCCAGTCACTGAGAGGAAGATAATTATCAAACGCCACTAGATCAATGTCGGGGCTTGCCCAGAGCGAGTCGAGGTGAGGCCACTGCCCGTTAGCCGACGGATGCTGAAATCCCATCCAACTCGACCAATCGGCGGAATAGGTGATCAGGTTGACGAGCGAGGCCGAGCCCTTTGTGAGCGCCTGGCTATCGAAGATTGCACGAACGTCGTTCGCCAGTGTCTGCAGGCCAGCTACGAATGGATAATCCCAGGTCGCGAAACCGTGCACGTCCGTGGTCCCTGCCGGCGTCCAGCCGGGTCCGCGGGTAGTCTCAAGGCCACGCAGTTCCGAACCGATGACGAACAGGTTGACGCCGCCCGCCACGGTCATCAACCAGGCGTAATGCAGGATCATCCGGCGGTAAGTGTAATCAATCGCCGTTCCTGCGTAAGCGACAGTGAGATTGGTTGCGTCAGGCGTAAATTGCAAGGGCGTTGCGGACCCAAGAAAGGCTTGCACCGCGGCGGCGGCGGCGCTTGAAAGGTCTGGGGAATGGGTGATTCGTCCTCTCCAAGGAAAACCCGAGGCGGTCATTAGGAGAAACGGATAGAAGACGACGCGGTAGCCCCTCGATTTCAAGTCCCTGATGCAGCGTACGATCGATGCGTCGGATGGTGTTCCGCCATAGACGTAGCCTGCGCCACTCGGGGGGATTTGGATGAGCCCGGGCGAAGCCTGCGTCAAGCTGGATACGCGCCAAGAGTCTAGCGCTCCTCCCGTCTGTCGAAAGGAGCCACCGGTGTAAGTGGTCGACGGATAGATTTGGCAGTTCGCCGCGTCCAGCGAGTTTGCGAACCATGCGCATACCACGGAGACGGTCTGGCATTCGGGATGGTTGGTTTGCAACTGATCGATCGCGTAGCTGTAGTCAGTCTTTAAGCCTCCGGGCGCATAGAACGTGTTGAGCGGATCCCAAGCGGCGCCCGAGCGCTGACCGTCATGAGCGACGGGATCGTAGGTGAACTCCCCTGTCGAAGGGAGGAGGTGCACGCCTGCCAGCAAGCTCATCGAGAACTCACAATGAACCCAGGCGGCGAGCGCCGAGGTGGGCGCCGTGGCGCACAGCTTCATCGATGGCCTTCATCATCGTCCCGCTGTTTGATTTCATCCATTGCGCGACCGAGCCGGAGTCGACTGCGGAGACGTGGAAGTTCGTCGTGGGATGAATGTGGACGGCGCGGTTGGGCGACGATGTCGTCGCGTTGCCAGATAACATGTTACGAAACGAGCCGGCTTCGGCGGCGGGCATGATGAGTTCGTTGTGATGCACCAGCGTCAGCATGTCCCCGGGTACGCTCCACATTCCAATGTCCGCGGAGGCGACGGCGCCAGCTGCGCCCGCAACTGTGGCCTGGGCGGCCGCCGCAGGCCCTGCGGCGAAGGGTCCCATGATGGGGGCGAGGAAGCCGAACACGCCCGCGAAGGCTTCGGCGGCCGAGCCCAGGATCGAGCGGATCATGGCTGCCCCTTGTGTGGCGATAGACGCTGCGGCCCCGGCCTGTTCGGCCCCGGTCCGCGCCGCCACGCCCGCCGTGGTCGCTGAGGTCTTTGCGGCTTCGGCGGCGATTGATTGAACGATGGTGCGCTCGGACCACTCGATGAAGTCAATCAACAACTGCTCCAGAATCTTCTTGAACGCGGTGCTCCAGTTTTCCGTGCCTGACAATAATCTGCTAAGCTGGGAGTTGAAGGCGCCTGTCACGGCGTCGCCCAGCTTTTGGTATTGGCGCGTATGCGCGTCGACGCCGTCTTGGGTCAACTTAACCAGCTGTGTCTGGTGCTCGCGCTCGAGCTGGGCGATCTGATTGTCGACCCGCTGTTGTTGCGCGAGCGATTGGTCGGAAAGTGCCAGCTTCTGCTGCAGCAGATTGAGTTCGGCCGCATAGCCCTGATCGATCGCCGTCCGGGAATCGCTGAGCTTTTCCTGCTCCGACAGCCTGTGATAGCGGGCGTCGTCGGCGTAGATTGCGAGCTTCTGCTTCTGCACGTCGCTTTCGGCTTTAATCTCGCCATCGACGGCTTCCCGCGCGGCGCGCATGGCGTCGGCATAGGACGCATCATCGCCGCTCTTGAGGGCTGCTGCGGCTTGTGACTGCGCGGCCGCCAAGCCAGAGCCCATGGCGGCATATTGCGAGTTGAGTTGTGAGATCGGACCGCCAAGACTGGCCAGCGCGTCGCGAGCGTTGGCGATTCCGGAGAGAAGATCGCTGGTCGAGGCGCTGAAATTGACCGAAACATTTGCGTCCGCCATGAGTGCTTCCTTCTTAAAGCGCGCCGATCAGCGCAGCGCGGCTTTCAACTCGTCAATCGAGGGTGATCGCGGCGCGGCGACTTCCCCAGGCGGGCGGTAGTGCAAGGCGCTGGCGACCAACCACTGAATCGGGGGATGACGTCGCCATTCCGCGCGAAGCGCTAGAAAGCGGGGGACATCCAGCCCGTCCAACGCCTGATCCCAGGTCCATCCAGTATTGGCGATGACCTCGGCGATCAGGGCGTCGAAATCGATTTTCCCGGCGGCGGCGACGCCTCCACCGTCGCTGGGCCGGCGTGGGGGCGAAGCCCGGAGGCGCGGGCGACCGCGGGAAAGGCCGACAACAGGTCGCCGACGGAAAAGGGTAGCGCGGTGAAATCATCGTAGCTCAACTGCGGCTCGACATGATTGATCGCGCGCCAAATCGCTTGGGCGAGCCGTTCGATCTGTGCTTCGCCGAGCGCCACGGCCCCCTGTGTCGACGCCGCCCCGCCGCCCGCCTCTTCGTAGATTTGAAACAGGGCCGGCTGGATCGACATGATTGCCCGAAAGGGCAGGTGCGGCAGCGTCCAGCGGCGGCCGGCGAGCTCGACGACAAAGGAGTCATCGCTCATGCGGCGTCTCCGAAGTTCAACTGGCACACTTGGCCAGAGGCATTGGCGAAACACTGAAAGTCCAACTCTGGCATCACGAAGTCTTCGAGCTTGGTGCCGAACGAGAGTTTCTCGGCGACGCAATTGTAGAGCAACATCGAGAATTGTTTACCGTTGGTCGGGTCGGAGGCGAACAGATTGGCGGAGAAGGTGATCGAGGGGCCGATCAACTGCGAGTTGATCGTCACGCTCGCGCCCGATCCAGCAACCGTGTAAGTGTAGGAAACGAGAACCGCGGCGCCTGTGTCGACGGCGGCGAATGTGTAGACGCCTGCGGTTACGGAATATTGTCCAACTGTGGGGCCGGACGCGACTGCCTTGAACGGAAGGCCGCTCGAAGCATAGACGACGCCCTGATCGGAGACGAAGGTTGCGTGATTTGTCGACGAATAGGTGTAGGGCCCGCTGGCGGGCACACTGGTAATCTCGCCGAACTGTGTCTGCACGCCGCCGGCCGAGGGCGCGACGCCGAAGAACAGATTGCCGAGCGCCTGGCCTGAGATGCGTGCAAGCTTCGCCTTGCCGGACATCTTGCGCGTTCCCGAGCCGATCGCGACGGGAAAGTTATTCTGGCCGTAAAGCGCTTTGGTCGTGGTTGATATGTTCAACGAAACTTCCTGGGCGAGGCCGAAATTGATCGGCGAACCGCCCGAGGGCGTGCCGATCAGCACGCCGGAGCCAAATACGTACATGAGGGCGTCTCCTGGGGTCTGGCGCGGTGCCGGTGGGATCCGAGTTTAGCGCCGGATTAGGAAGGCATGGCGAGGCGAAGCGCGCTAGCGCCGCCTCGCGCGTCAGCAACAGCTGTCGCGGTCGCGAGGTTGATTGATCAACCGTCCATTCCTTCGGCAGCGTGGCGAACGAGTCGGGCACGGAGCCGGTGCGATAATAGTCGAGTGTCGCCTGCTCGCGCCTCAGGGCGATGTTGATCGTCAGCGCGATCTGCTCGACTGGGCTCGAGCCCTAGAGCCGGTGCGAGCGCATATTGCGGGGCAGGTAAAGCAGTTCGTCAGCAACGGGAACGCGCTACGAAACTTGCTGATACGCGGGGTCGGGCGGCTATGGAATGCGGTCGCACTCGGCAATCAACTTGGAAATCGTCGAGCCGTCTGGCTCTATGGCGATCACTCAGGGCGCCTTTCTGCTGTCGTAAAATTGAAGAAGGGTTCCCGCTCCTTTAGCTGACTATCAAAACGTCCCCATTGAAAGCCAAAAACGAAATCACGCGCCGACCTTGGCTGATCCGGCAGATTTCGGCGCTCGGCTTCCCAGTCCCGGCCCGTCATCTTCGCCCCCCCCGACGACGCCAGCACCCAAACTTCGACTCCGATGATATTAATGCCCGCAGTCTCCAGAAAATTAACTGCCATTAAAGCGTCGTTGCGGCGCCATGCGAGTTCGCTATTGGCACGATAGGCGACCAAAATCAGCGCTTGCGGCATAATAGCGGAGAATTCCTCAACCTGATTAATCATGTTGTTCCTCCTTGCAAGCTAAACAGAGCGACATCACGATGCCGTATAGCCCAACTCGTCCCCATAAGGGGCAACTTTGGCTACGTGAGCGGCTCAAACGGCATTATAGGTTCAATTGGCTCTATGGGGAGCATTGGTTCGACTGGTGCAGACGGTCTAACCGGTAAGTTGGGTTCTGCCGGCGTGGAATGAGGATCTCCCGGACCGAAGGCTCGAGTTGGAGAGGTGGTCGTAGCTTCAACGCCGCCGGTTGGAGCGGGACGCATGATCGCGCTGGGCACGTCGCCGCTATCCGAGTCGTAAATGAAGCCCTAGTCACCAACGTGTAGTACCTCGCCGGTTGCGTCGTTAGCGACAACTGACTGTCCCGTGCTGGGACTTACGTACCTTGTAGCAGAACCGCCAGTGCTCTTGTTGATAGCACTTATACGACTTCCATTTTTAATCGCATCGTCGATTTGCTCAGGCGTCCATCCTCGGCTCAGCATCTGTCTTTGAATTTTGCGTTTTCAGCAATATCCCTGCCGGAGTCCTGACTTCGCTGTTTTCGGAAATGCGCGTCGGAGCAAGCCTGTGTGTTGTCTTCGCGCCTGCTCCCTCCGCAGTGGTAAACCATCCGTTGCTGGGATCGTGATTGCTATTATACTTCGCGACACCCTTCTCCCCCGCCAGCCCCAGCTCCGCCCGCGCCTCCTCGCGCGTCTTGATCCCAGCTCCAACCAACAGGCTCAGCGTCTGCGCCTGTTGCAGCGGATCAATCGCGTCGTCGCCGACCCAGACGAATTCCAGGTCCGGCTCGCCCAGGCAACCCTGAATAATCCTGTCGAGCGCGCCCTTCACCCACGCCTTCAGCGGCACGAGCCCTTCTTGCGTCGCCTGTGTGCGCAAGGTCTGCGAGGTCGCTCGGTTGACCTGCGTCACGAATGGCGAGGCGGGAACGGAGAAGGCGTAGCAGATGACTCTGGCGAGCCATTCTTCGTATTGATCTTTCAACGGCGGCTGGCGCGTTTCCGTCAGCTTGAAATCGGCGGGCATGAACTTGACCATGCGGCGCCGCGCCAGATTTCCGCTCATTAGCGCGTCGAAATAATCCTGGAACTGTCGTATCTGATCGACCGTCCATTCCTTCGGCAGCGTGGCGAACGAGTCGGGC
>JAYTRP010000015.1:0-2463 GCA_043746145.1 Hyphomicrobiales bacterium
GCCCCTGATGAACCGAAACCGCATGAACGCATCCTCCCCGTGGCCGTGGCGCGCGGATAGTTAACAAGGGTTCGGGCCGGATGAAAGCGCCGTTTCAGAGCGCCAGATCGACCTTCACTGGTGCGTGGTCGGAAGGCCGGTCCCAGCCTCGCACGTCGCGAAACACGTGCATAGCCGTGGCACAGTCGGCCAGCGCGGGGCTCACCCAGACATGATCGAGACGCCGGCCCTTGTCGGCGGCCGACCAGTCCGGCGAGCGATAGCTCCACCATGTGTACAGCTTCTGCTCGGCGGGCACGAACTTGCGCAGCGCATCGAACCACGGGCCGGCCGCCTGGGCGCGGGCCAGTCTCTCCACCTCGATGGGGGTGTGGCTGACGACTTGAAGCAGCGCCTTGTGGCTCCAGACATCGTGTTCGAGCGGGGCGATGTTGAGATCGCCGACCAAGATCGCGCGGCCTTGGGTCTTGGGCTCGCGCGTAAACCACTCGATCATCTCGTCGAGAAAATCGAGCTTATGCGCGAACTTTACGTTGATGGCGCGGTCGGGCTCGTCGCCGCCGGCGGGCACGTAGAAATTATGCACCTCCAGCCCGGCCGCCTCGCCGTCCAGCGTCACCGCGATGTGGCGGCTATCGCCCTTGGCGCAGAACTCGCGGCGGTCAATAGCGGCGAACGGGTGCCGCGAGACGATCGCTACGCCGTGGTAACCCTTCTGGCCGTTGATCGCGATGTGCTCATAGCCGACCTTCTTAAGCTCGGCCGAAGGGAAATTCGCGTCGGGGCACTTGGTCTCTTGCAAGCAGAGGACGTCAGGTTGCTGTTCTTGCAGGAAGCGCGTGACCTGGTCGATGCGCAGACGGACCGAGTTAATATTCCAAGTAACGACGCTGAATTGCAAGGAGCCATCCGTTCTGAGGTTAGAAGGGCGTAGCGCCGCTTGCGGGATAAGGGGAAATGAGGTCGCGCGCGAAACTCGAACGAATCATCCCTGCAGTTTCGCCATCAGCGCTTCCGATATCTCGAAATTGGCCGTCACGGTCTGCACGTCGTCGTTCTCGTCAAGCGCGCCGACCAGCTTGAGGATCTTCTCGCCGGCTTCGTCGTCGACCGCAATCGAGTTATGCGGCCGCCAGACGATAGCGGCGCGGCGTGGCTCACCGAATTTAGCCTCCAGCGCCTTTTGCGCGTCGCGCATTGTTTCGATCGAGGTGATCACCTCGTGTTCTTCCTCACCCGAGACGACGTCGTTGGCGCCGGCGTCGATTGCGGCTTCCAGCATGGCGTCGTCGCTCGCAACCTTTTTCAGGAACACGAGCAGCCCGACGTGATCGAACATGAAGGAGACCGCGCCCGTCTCGGCGAGCGCCCCGCCCGATTTAGTGAAGCATGAGCGCACCTCGCCCGCCGTGCGGTTGCGGTTGTCGGTGAGCGCTTCAACGATCACGGCGACGCCGCCGGGCGCATAGCCCTCGTAGCGCACTTCCTCGTAATTCTCCGTGTCGCCGGCCGACGCCTTCTTGATCGCGCGCTCGATATTGTCTTTGGGCATGTTTTCCGCGCGCGCTTCGATCACGGCGGAGCGAAGCCGGGCGTTCATGGCCATATCGGGGATGCCCATTTTGGCCGCGACCGTAATTTCGCGCGCGAGCTTGGAGAAGAGCTTGGAGCGGAGCGCGTCCTGCTTGCCCTTCTTGTGCATAATATTTTTGAACTGACTATGACCAGCCATTCCTCGCCCCTGACGAACGCGGTTATCTCGCGCGCTATCCCTGTGGAGCGGTGCTATACGCTGCCGCGATGGAATGGGGAAGATGGGCGCTCGCGAGACCCGGCTAGTTGCAAAGCGCGCGTTTCGTCTTGTCATCGTGCATGCAAACGTTGATAACGCCCCGCCATCAACCGCACCGCGCGACCGTGACCAGCCGCCTAACCGTCCACTACCGAATTCGCGCCGAGGCGAACGCGATCGACGCACGAGCGCATGCCGTCGCCGTCGAGCAGAGCGTCGAAATGCCTGTGACGGCAATTCGCCAGCGCTGGATTGTCGAGGAGATCGTCGGCGAGGTCCGGTCGGTGCGCGAGGCAGGGGAGGGCGCGTTCGACGTCGAGATTGCGCTGGCCTGTGCAACGGTCGGCGGCGATGCCGGTCAACTCATGAACATGCTGTTTGGCAATTCCTCGTTGCAAGAGGACGTGACCCTGCTCGACTTCGCGCTGCCGGACGAAGCGCTCGCCGCCTTCGACGGCCCGGGCTTGGGGATCGCCGGCTTGCGTGTGCTGGCGCTGGCGCAAAAGCGGGCGCTCACCTGCGCCGCGCTAAAGCCGCAGGGCCTGCCGCCCGAGGATTTGGCGCAAATCGCAAATGCGTTCGCAGTCGGCGGCGTCGATGTGATCAAGGACGACCATGGCCTCGCCGACCAAGCCTACAGTCCGTTCGAGGCGCGGGTGCGCGCCTGCATG
>JAYTRP010000016.1:0-7750 GCA_043746145.1 Hyphomicrobiales bacterium
GCCAACCAATCCATATCCAGGAATTCACCTTAGCGCAGCCACGCTGCTCGATTGCCCCAGCACGCCCGCTCACGTGACTCAAGCCGTCAAGCGTTGGAATGGAGTAGCCTTGGAAGAAGCAAGCGCCGAAGCGGGAATTGTCATGCCGTTGGGGCGACCGCTAAAGCAAATACTGGAGATGCCGGTGTTTCGCGAGAGCTTGCGCGATCTTCCGCTGATTTGCGGCGAAAAAATCGCTGACAGGGAGCCCAAGCCTTTCTCACCCGACGCCCGCGATCCCCTGTCGGGTATCAGAGCTCTCGGCCTCGCGCATTTCATAGCCGGCGCATCGATCGGGCGAGCGTTGGCGCTGCATGGCGCGGATGTTTTGAATGTCTGGGCGCCCGAGGACTGGGAGCACAACGTGTTCCTCTACACTTCGCAAGTCGGTGTCCGGTCGACCATGCTTTACATCACCAACGCGGACGCGCGTGCGAAGTTCATGCAGTTGATGGCCGGCGCAGATGTTTTCTATTCAAACCGCCGAGCCGGCTTTCTAGATAGCCGCAGGCTCGGCGCTAAGGAACTGTGCAAAGGGTTTCCAGGCCTCATCCACGCATCTTCCTGCTGATACTGCAACAATCATTGATGATGGGCGTGGCGACGCTGGGGGCGTCGCGTACGAAGAGGGAGGGCCGAGCGGTCGACGTCGCCGGGGCAAGGTCCCGCTGGCGAAAGCGGCCATCGCGAGCCCCCAAGGCGAAGCTCGACAAAACGAGGCTTTTGGCCCCCGTCGACGGAACAGTCAGAATTCGTGTCGCCGAGCCGGGGGAAATCACGGCGCCGGGCAAATCCGTGATGACCCTCAACCTGGACGGCTCGCGCTGGTTCGCCTTCACGCTACGGGAAGATCGGTTGCATGGATTGACCATCGGCGCTACGGCCGCGTTGACGACGAATGACGGACGGCGGTTCGATGCTTGCGTCTTAGAACTAAGCCCACTGGGCGAGTTCGCGACCTGGCGGGCCGCACGCGTCGTCGGCGACCACGATCTCAACAGTTTTCGTGTAAGGCTCGAACCCGTCGCCGACAGCGGACAGCTTGAGCCCGGCATGACGGTTTGGTTGGACCGGCAATAATACGAGCGGATTACCCGCGCTCCCTCGTCATTGCGAGGAGCTCTTGCGACGAAGCAACCCAGGGGCGGCAGGCGCTATGGTTGGACACAAGGCCGCGCGGGATGGTCCTTGGCGACCGCCCTCGCTCTACATCCCCGTGGGTTGCTTCGTCGCAATAGCGGACCTGGGCGCTAGTTGTCTGGCCGAGCGCGCCGTTTACGTCGATTAACATCGCTTTACTCGCTTGCGCAGCGGTTCAGTGCGACAGTGCTTACCGCCAATTCCTACGGTGGCGCCGACACTGGGTCCACGTCTCCCCTTTATCTCTCAAGCACAGGAAAAAGACCATGAGCACAATCATCACCCGGGATGGCGTTGAAATTTTCTTCAAGGACTTCGGTTCAGGACAACCAATCGCTTTCTCGCATGGTTGGCCGCTCAGCGCTGATTGTTGGGAAGGTCAAATGGTGTTCCTCGGCAAGCTAGGCTATCGCGTGATCGCGCATGACCGGCGTGGTCACGGGCGCTCGACCCAGACGTGGGACGGCAACAACATGGATCAGTATGCGGACGACCTCGCCGAACTGATCGAGAAGCTGAATCTCAAGAGCGCCATCCTGGTCGGCCATTCCACCGGCGGCGGGGAAGTCACGCGCTAAATCGGACGCCATGGCGCCAAGCGTCTTGCAAAGGCGGTGCTTTTGAGCGCCGTTCCTCCACTGATGGTCAAAACAGCGACCAATCCGGGCGGACTCCCCATCGAGGTGTTCGACGCCATCCGAAAAGGCACGTACGATAACCGGTCGCAATTCTACAAAGACCTCGCCGTTCCGTTCTATGGCTATAATCGCGAGGGCGCGAAACTGTCGGAAGGCGTGCGTGATTCTTTTTGGTTGCAAGGAATGATGGGCGGCCTCAAGGCCCAACTCGATTACATCAAAGCGTTCTCCGAAATTGACTTCACCGATAACCTCGCCAAGTTCGATATTCCAACTTTGGTTGCCCAAGGCGACGACGACCAGATCGTGCCGCTCGACAATTCCGGAAGGATATCGGCCAAGTTGATTCCAAATGCGACGCTGAAGATCTATCCCGGCGCCCCACACGGTCTGTTCACGACGATGCAGGATCAATTCAACGCTGACCTGATCGGCTTCATCCGCGCATGACTCGAACCGTCAATGGCAGTTTCCGCAATATCGGCATTAGCGAAGATCGCGTCTCTGTTTGGGCGAAGCCATTGCGACGTTTCGCAAGTCAGACCAACCGCCGGCGCGAATGTTCAATGCGGCGCAATTCGCTACAATATCTCGAGCGCGGACGCCTGCATTCTGATCATCGCGGCCGACTCTCCCATGGGGTGCAACCAGGCGCATGTCAGGAGCAAACCATGCTTGCAATCGCGCTCCTTTCCGCGAATTACCAACGCCGCACTATGCTGGTCGCGATGATCGGCGCAATCGTGGTCGGCTCCGCCTTCTCGCGAACTGACGCCGTTTCGGCGCGTGCGGCCTGGTCCGCTTGTTACGGGCGGAGTGTTCAAATTCGACTCGTCGGTGGCCGCGATCCTCCGGATGCCGCTTGTCTTCACCATATGATCAATAATTCCGTTGGCGGCCGTCATTCGCTTCCCACCGCCACTTCGGACGTCTACCGACAAAGGTACCGGCCGTTGCACAAGTAGGAAAGAGCGGCGCCTACGACTTTCGATCGTTCGTCGATCCTGTTGAGTTGAGAGATCGAACCTATCGTCCTCCCGCGAGACCGGGAGCGCAAATAGGACTGCGGAATTAACTTCTAGCCCGCGAGACGAGGACAAGAGATGCCAAGGAGCGACATGTGTCGTGACATAAATATTGTTGGGTATAGAGAAGAACGCTCGATTGGAGGCTTTACCTTGCGCATTTTCATAACAAATAGAATTGCGGCGGCATTGCCACGATTGGGGACTCTGGCGATTAGCGCATAGATTGCTTTCACTGCGAGCGCCTATTGCTCCGACTAGACGATCGGCGTCAGTGTCTGGGGCGTTTCATCGTCTCCTTCGACCATCCCGATCATTGCCGGTATGAACGAAGCTGCGAAAGAGGCAGGTGTCAAAATTGTCCTTAGCGATCCCAAATGGGACGCCTCTGCGCAGGTCGATAACATCAGAGACTTCGTGACGCGCCGCGTCGACGCTCTTGCGGTTTTTCCCATCGACGTCGTTGGCATCGAGCCGGCGGTCCGGGAAGCGAAAAAGGAGGGTGTTCCCGTCGTCGCGGCGCTCGGCTCAATCAAAGGAAATTCCCTACATAGGCGTGGACGACCTCGCGTAATCCCGAGTTCATGCGCGGCTGATGCTGAACGCTATGAAGGACGTCAAAGGACCGAAGCGGATCGCTATATTCCGCGGCACGCCCGGCGGTAGTCCGGATCGATAGAGAATGCAGGGCATACAGGAAGTCTTCAAAGCCTCGGGAGAGGATATCGCCATTGAGAGCGTGGTGGCGGATTGGCTTCCCGAAAAGGCATTGACCGGATTTCAGGACCTTCTTCAGCGTTATACCAACAAGGGCGACCTGACGTTTGTGGCGAGCATGGGAAATTGCATGATCCCGCCATCAATCGAATGGGCGCATAAGAATGGGCGTCACGAAATCATTTTTACGACGATGGACCTCTGCAAAGCCGATGAAGAAGATATCCAAAACGGCTCGCTTCATAGCGTCGCGTTTCAAGACGTGCGGCAGATGGGCCGGCTGGTGAATCGACGACGCCAGCGAGGCAGGACAAGTGGGTCCTTTAGATGCAAGCGGTGCATTTGAGCAGACGACGGGAAAGCTGTCGGCGAGCGGCGCGCCGCTGAAAATTGCGCAAATCGGCGCGTCGAATTGGCGCGAGGAGGTCCGGCGGCTGTTGCCGACCGGATCGTCCGCAAGCCGTTCCAGATTTGGTCGATTGCTCGCGCGTCACGGTTTCATAGCCGCGTCGTCAGGCCTGTCCGCGGTTCTGGTCTTTGGTCAGGGCGACCCTCTCCACATGGCTTTGGGCGTCATCGCCGCGATCTGCTCCGGGATAATAATCGGGGTCTTCGACGGACTGATCATAAGCCGCCTATCTGTAAACCCGTTGATCGCCACATTGGCGATGGCGAGCATCGTTCGCGGTATTGTCCTGATCGCCAGCGAAGGAGCCATTTACCGCGCCCACGGCGACGCCGCGGCGATCACCAACATTGCGCTCGGCCGTTGGCGCATGTTTCCGATTGCGGGTATCGTTTTTATTGGTTCGATAGCGCTGGGCTAGTTCATTCTGAAGAAGACACGGTTTGGTCACTACGTCTATGCGACCGGCGGCAATGAGAGCGCTGCGACTTTGGCAGGCGTGCCGGTCGCCAGGATCGTAAGCTCCGCCTACGGCGTCGTCGGCGGATTTGCCGGGCTCGCGGGGCTGCTGCTGGCGCGAACCCGGGCCGCGCTAACCAACGCGGGGAGCGGTCTGGAACTGAAGGCGATCACCGCCACGGTAATTGGCGGCACGAGGCTGGGTGGGGGTGTTGCCGCCATCAGCGGGACAGTTCTCGGCGTGATCCTGCTCGGCGTCATTCGCAACGGACTCAATCTGAACGGGGTGTGCCCCTTCGGGCAACCCTTCATAATCGGCTGCATATTGCTGATCACGGTAATCCTCAGTCGGCGCGGCGAGGTTACGGGCCGGCGTTCGCGCGCCAGCTTTCTATGAGTCAGGAGACGCGGACCCAAGACACGCGAGCCCGAGAGGTTTGGCATTGCTGAGTTTGGGGAAAGTCAGCAAATGGTTCGGGGACTTTCGCGCCTTGCACGAGGTTGACTTGAGCGTTTCTCCTGGCGAGGTTGTTGGACTGGTTGGGGCCAATGGCGCGGGCAAGTCGACACTGATCAAAGTGCTCGGCGGATTGTATCTTGACGCGGATCATTCGAGCATGATGGGCGGCCGCCGGCTTGATCTCACAAGCGCAAGCGCAGCGCTCGCCGCCGGCATCGGCGTGGTCCACCAGGAGATCGACTTAGCGCCGAACTTCTCGGTCGCCGAATACTTGTTTCTAGGTCGCGAGCCGACCGCGTCCTACCCGCTAGGACTTCGATTCGTGCAGCGGCGGGAACTTCGCAACCAGGCAGAGCGAATCCTACGCAAGATCGGTTTTCCAGGACTCCAGCCAAACGATGAAGTCGCCGGGCTGCCGATCGAGATGAGACAACTCGTTCAAGTCGCGAGTATGGGCCGGACTACCTCCCATGGGGGCGGCCATTTCGACAAGACGGGTTACGTCGCGCTACTTCCCAGTGTCGCGCGTGCGTTTTATTTTACAAAGCTCAAATATCTCAGCTTTACCGGCGAAGGCGGGCACGTCGTCGCGCAAATCGAGATCGGCGTTCAGGAGAACGACCATACAATCATCATCTCTGAGCATGGGGGCATCGCGGACAACAAGGCCGTGCGCCTGCGGGTCGACTATTTCGACCCGAAGATTTATTGGATCAGTTTGCGGCCCAGTCACACGCGTGATCGCCTTCGTCACAATTAGCCCTGAGAGAATAGCCATGCCGACAACCGACTATTCGCAGAGAGACGGAAACGTTCGTCACAACGTCTCTGCCTCCGTGCGAAAGCGCGACGGCCTGCCGTTCGAGCTGTTCGCGACCTTCTAGCAATGTGATACGGGCGGGGCCACGCTCGCCCTGAGCAGACAGTCCCGGTGCAGCGGATGTGCGTAAGTCAGAACCCGCCTTGACGGCGCGCGGCCCTTGTCGGGCTTCGAGAGGGCGCTCCAAAGCTGGAGGCCGGTAAGAGCCTGAATGTTAGGACATGGCTATTACAAGGGAGCCGAACTTGCGGAATGTTCGATCGTGCCGAACGTGATTGACAGTTACCCAACGGCGCTAAGACTTTAAGAACCATCAATAGGTATAAATACCCAGGTCGTGCGGCTTTTTAATCCGTGTTGCGTTAAAAAATTCAATGCATCGAGAGGCACAATATGACAGATGCGTCTCGCAAAACAGCCATAGTTGGGGATAGTGATGCACAGCTATTGGAAGAATTGGCGCATCGTTCCCGCGTCACGCCCGCTATGCTTCACTCGATTGATGGCGACGGCCGACTCACCTCGGTTAGCGATGCGTGGCTCACAAAACTCGGGTACAGCCGGGAAGAAGTTTTGGGGCGACTCTCCTCTGACTTTCTGACACCAGAGTCGAAGGCGCGTGCAATCCACGAGATCATACCGCAGTTTTTTCAATCCGGGCGCGTTGATAACGTCCAATATCAAATGGTCTGCAAGGATGGGCACGTCATTGACGTGCTAATATCAGCTGTCATCTACGAAAGTCCGGCTGCGCGAGGCCGCATTTCACTCGCGATCGTTACTGACGTGAGCGCGCTAAACGCCACTAAGAAGATGCTGTCGGAGAGTGAGGCGCGTTACAGGAGCGTTGTCGAGGATCAAAGCGAATTTGTCTCGCTTGCATCCCTGGAAGGCGAACTGCGTTTCGTCAATCACGCTTACGCGCACCTACACGCAAAACAGCCTGAGGAGATGATAGGCCAAAGCCTGTTCGACTTCGTGCCCCGCGAAGCTCGCCCCGCAGTCGCACGACATCTGCAGGATATAATTTCGGCTCCCGGTCCCGTTACCGGAGAAAATCAAGTTACGCTGCCTGACGGGCAAGTTCGATGGATTGCATGGACCAACAGGGCGCTTCGCGATGAGCTAGGGCGCGCGGCATCCATTCATTCGGTCGGCCGCGACATCCAGGATCGTGTCGTCTCAGAGCAGCGCCTTAGACAAAGCGAGGCGCGATATCGGCTCTTGGCGGACCTTGCGACGGATATGGTTTTTCAGCTCGATCTTAATCTCGTGCGTCGATACGTCTCCCCCGCATGCCGAGAAATTGTTGGTTTCGAGCCTGAGGAACTAATCGGCTTAAAGCCGGTCAGCATGGCGCACCCTGACGACGTGCCGCGGCTCGAGACGGCTTTCAAATCGCTACTGGGCGGAGATGCCGATCGCCACTCGACGATTAGTCGGATACAGCATCGAGACGGCCGCTGGATTTGGGTGGAAGCGGAGATGCGGGCCCTCAGAGACCGCCAAACCGGCGCGATCAGTGGCATAATCGGGGCCATCAGAAATATCTCTGCACGCAAGGCCGTGGAAGACCGGCTTGCAAAAGCCAATCGACAGCTTGAGGTGTTGGCCAGACAAGACGCGCTGACTGGCCTCGCCAATCGGCGTTCATTTGACGAGATGCTCGCTCGGGAATTCAAACGCGCAAAGCGTGAGAAAACGAGCCTTGGATTGATGATGATCGATGTTGATTTCTTCAAGGCCTTCAACGACCGCTATGGACATCCCGCCGGCGACGAGTGCCTGAGGAAAGTCAGCGAAGCGATTGCCAAGTCCGTCGAGCGTCCCGGCGACATGGCGGCCCGCTATGGCGGAGAAGAATTCGCCGTGCTCTTTCCCTGCACGGACGAGGCGGGTGTCGTCACGATTGCAGAGCGGATTCTTGAAACTTTGCGTCTTCGGGCCATCAAGCATTATGCCGGACTTGGCGGTGCGATCACAGTCAGCATTGGCGTTGCTGCAGTCAATTATGACGCTCGGGGGGGATCCGATATCTTCCTGATC
>JAYTRP010000017.1:0-2457 GCA_043746145.1 Hyphomicrobiales bacterium
CCGTTGGCGTTGCGCGGTAGCATTTCCTCGCGCACCATCACTAACACGGGCGTTTTGAACGAGGCGATCCGCTGCCCAACGAACGCGCGCAGCGTCGCATCGTCGAGCTTCGCGCCGCGCCGGATCGTCACTACCGCAACCGGCTCCTCGCCTAATATGCGATGCGGACGGCCAATCACAGCCGCGTCGAGCACGTCGGGATGTTCAGCGAGCGCGTTCTCGACCTCGACGCAATAGATGTTTTCGCCGCCACGGATCAGCATGTCCTTGGCGCGATCGACGATGTAGCAGAAGCCTTCCTCGTCGAGTTTGCCGATATCGCCGGTGCGCAGCCAGCCCCCGCCGAAGGTCTGCTCGGTTGCTTCGAGGGCGCCCCAGTAACCCTTGACGATATTGGGGCCGCGCACCCAGATTTCGCCAATCCCGCCATGCGGCTGGTCGACGCCGTCGAAGCCGACGATACGCATGTCGCAGACGGGAATGGGATAGCCGCAAGTCTCCGGCCGGGTTTCATAATCCTCGCCGATCACGATCGTGAGCGGGGCGGAAGTCTCGGTCATGCCCCAGGCCGTAGCCAGCCGGGCGCTGGGCTTGGCGGTCATCAGCCGGCGCACAAGGTCGGCCGCTGCCGGCGCCCCTCCATAGCTGAAACTTTCCAGCGAGGAGGTGTCGTATTTGGCGAAGTCGGGATGCTCGATCAATTGCCAGGCGATCGTCGGCACGCCCCCGGTCGAATTGATGCCCTCGCGCTCGATCAACTGCAACGCGGCGACGGGGTCCCACTTATGCATCAGGACCAGCTTCATTCCGGCAGCAAGCATCGGGATCATCGTGGATTGGCAGCCGGTGGTATGGAACAGCGGCACGGCGAGCAGCGCCGAGAGCTGCGGCGCGGCGGGGTCGGGAATGGGCGGCGCCTCGCCGCGTCGCAACGCTGCGCAGCCGATCGCATACGGCCGGGCGAACAAGGTCGTGCAGGAATTGCGATGCGTGCCCAGCGCGCCCTTGGGTTTGCCGGTCGTGCCCGAGGTATAGAAAATCGTCGCGTCGTCGTCGGGATGAAACGTGATCTTGGGCGGCGGCAGTTCGGGCAGGGAAGACCAATCAACGCTCGCGCCGATCAAGTCTTCAAGCCGGTTGACGAGGGGGGACGTGACATCGCCGGCCCGCGTCACGACGATCCGCTCGAGATTGGGCATCGCGTCGAGCCGGGGACTGATCCGGTCGAGCCGCTCAGGGTCGACGAAAGCGACCTTCGCGCCGCAATCGGCGAGCGAATATTCGAGTTCCGCCGCTGCGCCCCAAGCGTTGATCTGCGTGGCGATCGCGCCCGCCAGGATCGCGCCAAAAAACACCACCGGCCATTCCGGCAGGTTGCGCATCACAATCGCCACTCGGTCGCCCTTGACCACGCCAAGCGCCTGCAACTCCCACGCAACTTTGCAGGCGGCGCGCGCGAACGCGTCGAAAGTCACGCGCTCCTGGTGGTAGACAAGAAAGGTTTTGTCGCCATGCGCACGGCCCGCTTGGAACACGTCGCGCAAACTAGCCGGCGCGTTCTTCCACACCCGCAAGCGCTGCCCGCGTATGTCCGCCTCGACCATTTCCAGAGGCGAACCGGGCGCGGTGAGCTTCGCATGCGCGTCGGCGAGCGACATAGCGGGGTAGGGCATAGGGCGGGCCTCCCGATGGATAGTGATTGAGACAGATGAAGCACGGGAGGGCGCGGGATGACAAGGGAGGGGGTGGGGGGCGTGGTAGTTGGTGGCAAGGAATCGGGACCGGGCCTAGCCGCTATGGTACGTGGAGCGACGCCGTCTGATAGCCGGGATCCCAGAGTCGCAAAAAAAAGCCGCCTGCTCGTTGAGCAGTGTTCAGGTTGAAATTTAAGTCAGCATTGTTAGAACTACAGTTAGGAGCGAGTAGAATGGACCGCGTTGGAATCAGCTGCGTCTGGTTTGCTGCTCGTGGACGTGTAGACGAAAAATCATCGTTTAATTTAAAATTTTTTTTGATGACGTTTAAAATGCAATAGAAGAAATAGATAGAATTTCTGACGTAAAAATTCATTATAGTAATTAATATGTGTATCCAAATAGTTAGGATACTGAACACAATTTTTTGCATTGCCATACCATTGCGCGATTTCATTCGATATTGTGATTCCAAAGATAATACAAGCACAGTTTGGATTAAATAGAATCATTGAGGGGGTGAAAAATCCCATGTTTCAATCGTGTGTAACGGCGATATATCTGTGATGTTCATTCGGTTTTCAATCGAGGGAAATCGTAGTGACGTATTTTGGCACGTTCCTTCTAGTTCTGTAGTCTTTATTCGTAAATACTTGGACTCAAAACTGAAAGATCATGCAAAGATAGAATTTACAATAGTTGAGCCAAGCCCGTTTCACGCAGACATTTTTCTCTTAGAGTCCGTTTTGAAATTCACGGATGC
>JAYTRP010000018.1:0-2452 GCA_043746145.1 Hyphomicrobiales bacterium
TTATCGCAATGGCGAAATATTGTTCGTGTGCGACGCAGGAGGATCAAATGTCTGGTCGTTGGCCGTTCATTGCAGGCTTTTCGTTAGTTCTGATCGGCATGGCGGGTTATGTAGAGCAGCGCATCAATGCTGCGAATGCGAACGTCCGTGTCTCGATGCTCGACCCGCGCATGATGAAGCTGTCGTCGGCGCCGATCCGTGCGGACTGGATTCTCGAGGGCCAACCCGACGCCGAAGCCGCGCTGATCGACTAGTCAATCGACGGTTCGACCAGGATGGTCGTCTGGCGAGTCAGCGCGGGCCGCTTCAACTGGTTCTACGATTTCGACGAAATGATCACGATCCTCGACGGCGAGGTGTTTGTGACCGACGGTTAAAGCGCCATGGAAACGCGTCCGACACTGAACGCGCTGTCTGGTCGCGTTTGGCCTTGTGGTCACGCAAGCATAATTGGACACGAGTGGCGCATCTTACGGGCATTCGCTTATTGGATCCAAGGTACAGGGTTTGGAGTATATAAGCCGGTGGCCGAAAAGCGCTGCCCCGAGAGGAAACTTCCATGTCCATTCATGTTTCGCCTACCAAAATTGCAGTTGCCGCTGTTTTCGCCGCGGCTTTCGGGCTGAGCGTGCCCGCGTCCGCCGAATCGATGGCCTACAAAGCCGAGCTAAACGCCGCGACGGAGGTCCCACCGACGGTCTCGAAGGGCATGGGCATGATCCAAGCAACCTACGATTCCTCGACTATGATGCTGAGCTGGTCGGGTACCTACGGCGACCTTACCGGACCGGAGGTGATGGCTCATTTTCACGGACCTGCCGCGGTAGGTGCGAACGCAGGCGTGATGGTCCCCGCAGACGCGACGGCGAGCCCTTTTATGGGATCGGCGAAGCTGACCGCGGAACAGGCGAAGGCGCTGGAAGACGGCAAGGTATATTTCAACATCCATACCGCCGCCAACAAGCCGGGCGAAATCCGGGGATGGCTGGTTCCCGCCAAGTAAGTCGCAATTGGTAAGGCGCCAAGCAAACGAAGGCTGCTGACAAGCTCGGCGCAAAGATAGCGGTTTCAGACTCTTAAACCGCTGCTTTGCGTTGTGGCCGGCGTTGTCCCTACGCCCGTCAACTTAAGTCAATAGTTCCATCGACATCGGCCCTGGCTTTGCCATGACGTTTCTCGCCAACTTGTTTCAAGGGGATATCTGGGCGCGCTTGATCTCGCAAAGGCGGGCGAATTGCGTCTTAGAGCCGCGCAAGTGGACCCTGACAGTCGTGATCCCGGGCCTATGCAGATATTCCGACCCGCCCCGAGTTGCAAAAAGCTATCATCCACGCCGCTATGTCGTCTATCGCTCCGTCCATAGAGGCAATTCTTACAATCTGGCATGGCAGGCGGCGCCTAGGGATACACGATGCCGCCCCAGCAATATGCTGGACTGTCCGCTGGAAAGGCGCTTCTGCGGCCACTGATGCAAGCATTCAGCGCCGGCTGCTACGGCTCAGCTCCTTTAGGATCGGCGGTCAGATCGCGACTTCGCGGCCGATCTCGACTACGTGGTCGTGCGGCAGATGCAAGCTGTCGCTGAGACGCGCCGCATTGTGGCCCATCGCGGCGAACAACACGACGCGCCATCCCGGCAATCCCTTCTCATCATCGCGAGCGACGATCGTTTCGTGGCCGACGTAGTACGTAACATCGTCCAAATTCAGGTTCGCGCCTTTTATCTTGCAGTCGTGCAGCACGGCCTCGATGTCTTGATATTCGATGAACCCAAACTTCGCTTCCGCTCGCCAGAAATGTTCAGCCTCCAGTTTAAGGGTGACTCGGTCTTTCGGGTCGACGCGCGGAGCCGAGACGGTTGTCAGCTTCAGCGCCAGAACCTCCGAGTGCAGAGAGCGGTTTTGCTTGACATGCCACGCCATCACCGGCGGCGTATCGTTGTCGGCGCGCGTGAGAAAGACGGCCGTGCCCGGCACTCGCGCGATGTTGCCGCTGACCAGCATGCGGTCGAATTCCTTCAGCGGCATCTGTTCCTGGTAAATCGAGGCGTGAACCGCCTCGACGCCGCTATGCCAGACCCACATCATTCCATAAACCGCCCCTGCGAGCAGGAGGGGGACATAGCCTCCCTCCAGCACCTTCGCCATGTTGGCGGCGAAGAAGCCGCAATCGACGATCAGGAAAACGGCGGCGACTGCGCCCGCGGCCGCGATCGACCATTTCCAGATCTCGCGCATGGCGATGTAGAGCAGAACGCTCGTTATAAGCATGGTGAGCGACACGGCGATGCCATAAGCAGCGGCGAGGTTGTCTGACTTTTTAAAGCCGATCGTCAGGCCCAGCGTCACAAGCATCAGCAGCCAGTTGACGGCGCCGACATAGATTTGTCCGTAGCCTTCCTCTGAAGTCTGGACGATGCGTAGTCGCGGCAGCCAGCCGAGCTGCATCGCTT
>JAYTRP010000019.1:0-2451 GCA_043746145.1 Hyphomicrobiales bacterium
ATGAAGGGGCCGAACGATCCGTTCGAATACACCAACGAGGCGACGCCGCTAAAAATCGGCGACCTGCTCTACACCTGCTCCCCGCATCAGTTTGTTTTCGCGCTCGAGGCGGCAACCGGCAAGCTGCGTTGGAAATACGACCCGCACATCCAATACAACCCCACCTTCCAGCACATGACGTGTCGCGGCGTCTCCTACCATCGAACGGTTGCGAATGCGGTTGGGCTCGACGGAACGCCAGCGCCAGCGGATTGCCCAACGCGCATCTTCCTGCCAACCAATGATGGCCGCATGATTGCGCTCGACGCTGAGACGGGGCGCCCCTGCGAGAGTTTTGGACAGCACGGCGAGATCGACCTCAAGGTCGGCAGCGCCGTAAAGACGCTCGGCTTCTACCAAGGCACTTCGCCACCCGTGGTCACGGAAAAGGCGCTGATCGTCGGAGGCGCCGTGATCGACAATTATTCCAGCAAGGCGCCCTCCGGCGTCATTCGCGGCTTCGACGTCTATTCCGGCAAGCTGATCTGGGCGTTCGACGCGGGCAATCACGACCCCAACGAAATGCCCTCCGCCACGCATGACTTTACGGAGGGCTCGCCCAATTCCTGGGCGGTCTCCGCAGTCGATGAAAACCTCGGCCTGGTCTATCTGCCGCTGGGGTCGAGTTCGCCCGATATTTGGGGCGGGCTGCGCACGGCTGACCAGGAGCGCTGGGATTCGGCGCTGGTGGCGCTCGACATCGCAACGGGCAAACTTCGCTGGGCGTTCCAGAACGTGCACCATGACCTCTGGGACATGGACATGCCCTCGCAGCCCTCGCTGGCGGACGTGCAAACGCCCGAGGGAACCGTGCCGGCGATCTACCAACCGGCCAAGACCGGCAACATCTTCGTGCTCGACCGGCGCGACGGTCATCTGCTCGTGCCAGCGCCGGAGACACCCGCGCCGCAAGGCCCCGCTGAGGGCGACCGGCTCGCGCCGACGCAGCCCTATTCGGAGCTGAGCTTTCGTCCAAAGCCGCGGCTGACTGGCGCGGACATGTGGGGCGGGACGATGTTCGATCAGTTGATATGTCGAATCATGTTCCACCGGATGCGCTACGATGGGCCATTCACGCCGCCCTCGGTGAAGGGCTCGCTCGTGTTCCCCGGCGACCTCGGCATGTTTGAATGGGGCGGCATCGCCATTGATCCCGCCCGGCGGATCGCGATCGCTAATCCGGTGACGCTGCCCTTCGTATCGCGGCTAATTCCGCGCGGCGAGAACAATCCCGCCGCCCCGAACGGCACGCATCCGCCAGGGACAGAACTCGGCGTGCAGCCGATGTATGGGACTCCATATGGCGTGTCGCTGGGCGTATTTCTATCGCCGCTGAAAATCCCGTGCCTCGTCCCGCCCTGGGGCAATCTCGCTGCGATCGATTTGAAGACTAACAAGATTGTCTGGGAGCGGCGGGTCGGAACAATCCGTGATATGGCGCCGGCGCCGCTGCCGTTCGAACTGGGTACGCCGATGCTGGGCGGACCGCTCGTCACCGCGGGCGGCGTTGCGTTCCTCACCTCGACGATGGACTATTACATCAGAGCTTTTGATGTCGCGACGGGCAAGACGCTCTGGCAGGACCGGCTTCCCGCGGGCGGGCAATCAACCCCCATGACCTACGAAGCAGGCGGCCGGCAGTTCGTCGCAACGGTCGACGGCGGTCATGGTTCGTTTGGCACCAAACTCGGCGACTATGTGCGCGCCTACGCGCTCCCAGATGGCGAATAGCTGCCGGTGTAACCGCCTCGACGGCTTCTAGACGATTGCGGACCTACCGCGAGCTGGAGTTCCGCCTGATTACAAGCGACTTGGCGCCGTGGCGCCGCTTGTATTTTGTTTGTTTAGGACTATTCCTGATGCAAGGCGCGCATCGTTAATTTCAGCGTCAAACAACCGTGGACGTCCCACCTTTGTTTGCCGCCCGCGCCGAACGCCGCTTTGAGCCGGCATGTTGGGTCTCAATGTTGAGCGATGCGGTTATTTCATAGCGGCGGGACGCGCCGCGTAGGGAGCTAAAAATGGCCAAAGAACAAAAACGAAGCAACAAAGAAATCAAAAAGCCGAAGGCGACCAAAGCCAAGTCCGAAGCGCCGGTGTCGCCGTTCGCCCCAAAGGGCGGAGCCGCCGGCAGTTCGTCCAAGAAGAAGGGCTGACTTGTAGCTGGCGAACGTCGCGCATAGCGCTTTCGCTACAGTCGGCCAGCGCAGGACTGCGCTGGCGAGACTGCGCTGGCAGGCCTGGAGCGCCACGGCTACCGTCGCCGGACGGCGCGGAATAATTTGGACGCTAACAAGTCTCGCGATTTGCTGCGAATGTTACTCTCAGTAAATATCCCTTAACCCGTCGCGGTTATTCTGCGTACAGCGTTTTGTGCTGTGTGCGAGTGCCGGCCGTGTCCCTTTCCGTTTC
>JAYTRP010000020.1:0-2451 GCA_043746145.1 Hyphomicrobiales bacterium
GCATTCCCAGGGTCGATGTCTTGAACCGATAGCTGGACGTGGTCGAGCCCAATATCGGCGAGGCGCTGCAGTTGTTCGCGCGAGAGCAGCACCCCCGCCGTGATCAGATTGGTGTAGAGCCCCGCCGCAACCGCTTGCTCGAGGATTTGGTCCAGATCGCGCCGCGCGGTGGGTTCACCGCCCGAGAGATGCAGTTGCAAAGCGCCCATCGCCGCGGCCTGACGAAACACGCGGCCCCAGGTCTCCGCATCCATTTCCGCCGAGGCGCGCTCCATTTCGAGCGGGTTGGAGCAATACGGGCATTGCAGGGGGCAACGATGCGTAAGCTCCGCCAGCAGGCCCGCCGGTCCGCCGGCAAATGCCGTGTAAGCCTTGGCGGCGTCAGAGAGCGGCAGCGGCGCGAAGGCGTCTCGACCCTCGCGCAGCAGGCGCTTGTCGGCGAGATCCTGCAGCAGCTTGGTGACATCGCGGGCGATCAGATCGACCGGCGCGGCGTAGATCGCGGCCAGACGTTCGACAATCGCTCGCACGCGCAGCGAGCCGTCGCAGAGCGTGAGCACCGCCTCGCCAATCGCGTCAACCAGATAGGCGCGCTCGGGCGCCAGGATCACCAGACGCTGACGCGCGAGATCGCGGTGCAGACGCGCCCAGCGCGGGAATGCGGGCGCCGAATCCGCGCCGATGCGATAAGGATTCGCGCTATTCATTACCGGTCTCGGGCCGGAAAGCGCCGGGCGGGATCACGCCGGGCGTGACATAGGCATGGTTGAGGGCGTCGAGTTGCGCCCATAACACGTTGCATTTGAAGCGCACCGCGTCGACGCAAGCCTCCTGCTCCTCGCGATTGCGCGCGTGCGCTTTCACATAGGCCAGCGCGAAGTCGGAATCGCGCGGCGCCTGGGCGAGGCGGCGCTTGAAATAGACCATCGTGCGGTCGTCGACGAAGGAATAGTTCTCGAGCATCCCGGAAATGCGCTCGCGATGGATTGAGGGCGCAAACAATTCCGTCAACGACGAGGCGACCGCCACGACGAGCGGTTGCTCGACGACGAAGCGCACATAGGCCTCGACCGCGAAGATCGTGGCCGGCAAGGCGCCGCGACGCGAGGTCACGTAATCGCGGGACAGACCGAGTCCGTCGGTGAGCGTGAGCCAGCGCTCGATGCCGCCCGGCTCCTCGCCCAACCCGTCATGATCGAGCAGCCGATGGACCCATTCGCGACGCAGCGCCCTGTCGTGCACGCGGCTCATAAACGCCGCGTCCTTGCGGGGAACCGCCTCCTGGTAGCAATAGCGATTGAGCGCCCAGGCCTGCACCTGACCCTTGTTCAACTTGCCGCCATGCAGCAGCTTATGAAAGGGATGCTTGTCGTGATACCGCTCGGCGCCGACCGCGCGGATCGCCGCTTCGAATATTTCCGGCGTCATCGGCGCCTCGGTCATAGTGTCATCTCTCGAAAGTGGGTCGGATCACCGAGCAAACACAACCCCTCCCCGCCACATGGCGCCCGGCCGCGCGCGACACAAGCGCGGCCTGGGCGCTGGTGCGCGGAAAACACGAAGTTGTCGCGCGACGATTGCCCCTGCGCGGCGCCAGAATTGCTTTTTGTCGGAAACGCGTAAGACGGCCCGCGGGGCGCAAAAAAGGAAGAGAGTAAATCCATGCTGATGCATCGCCTGCTTGTAGCAGCCGCCGAGCGCCACCCCGACAAATCAGCGTTCCATTGGGTCGACCGCGATCGCACCCTGACTTATGCGCAAGCTGTTGAGGCGATGGAGAGAATGGCGGGCGCTCTCGCCAATCTCGGCGTTGGCGAAGGCGACCGTGTGACGATCTTCGCCCATAACGGAATGGATTACCTCGTCGCCATGCTCGGAGCGTGTCGGCTTGGGGCCATCTCCGCGCTGGTGAACGTCAAATTCGCGGACGAGCTCGACTATTATTTCGCCGACCACAGCCCCAAAGTCGTCGTCTACACCCACGACATGCACGCTCCTGTGCGTAAAGCCGCCATCGGCGCCGGCGTCGCCCATCTCGTCTGCATGGACGGCCCGCAGGAAGGCGCGCACGCGCTGCCCGAATTAATGAGCGCGGCGCTGACCGCCCCAGTGGACCCTGAGGACGAGAGCGCTATCGCGCATCTCTCCTATACCTCGGGCACGACGGGCAAGCCGAAGGGCGCATGCCTAAAGCACGAACCAACGGTGCGGGCGGCGCGCTGCATCGGCGAGCGGCTCTGCATCCGCAGCGACGACGTCTCGTTCGGTCCATCCGCCTTGTCTAGCTCTTACCAGCTCGTCGCTAATCTGCTGCCGGAAATGGCGGTTGGCGCGACCATCAACGTTATGGGTCGCTGGACCCAGACTAGCGGATTCGATGCGATCGATAAAACTGGAGCCACGCTGCTGGTCGGCAATCCGCCGCTGCTCGAAGAGGTGCTGGTCGAGAGC
>JAYTRP010000021.1:0-7718 GCA_043746145.1 Hyphomicrobiales bacterium
CGGTCGCGCCCATCTTGCCGTCGGCGACGGCCTGGATGCCGTCCTTCTCGCCGTCGATGGAGACGATGATGATATCCTTGCCAGGCTTCTTTCCCGCAGCCTCGATCGCCGAGATCGCCCCGATCGCCATTTCATCGTTATGGGCATAAATGGCGGTCGCCTCCGGATGCGCCTGCAGCAATGTCTCAGCTAGCTGGCGGCCCTTGTCGCGGGCGAAATCGCCGCTCTGCGACGCAATGATGTGCATGTCGGGGTTCTTGGCGATGACGTCGTCGAAGCCCTTCTTGCGATCGTTAGCGGGCGAGGAACCGGTCGAGCCTTCGATCTCAAGGATGGTCGCTTTTCCGTTGGTGGCTTTGACGAGCCATTCGCCGGCGCGCGTGCCTTCCTCAACGAAGTTGGAGCCAATGAAGGAGACATAATCCTTACCAGGCTGAGCCAGTTTAGCATCGACGTTACGGTCGATCAGGAACACCGGGATGCCGGCCTTCTTGGCGGCCATGACGGCGGGGATCAGCGGCTTCTCTTCGCGAGGTGACAAGAAGATCACGTCTACGCCCTGCGCAATCATGCTGTTAACGTCGGCGACTTGCTTGGCGGCCGAACCAGCGGCGTCGGTATAGACGAGCTGCCAGCCAAGCTTCTTCGCCTCATCCTGCATGCTAGCAGTCTGTGCGAGACGCCAGGGATTGTTGCTCTCCGTCTGAGCGAAACCGGCCTTGTAGGTCGCCTTCTGCTTCAGCGGGGGCAGGCCATCGGCAAGAGCGCCAGTAGCAAACGCGGCGGCGACCGCAATGGTCGACATAAGCGCCAAGCGTCGGTTCAAGATCGTCATTAAGGTCTCCTCCGGGGTTCTCAAGACCGCGCGTGTAACCCGCACGTCCCATTGCCAGCTAATCAGATAATGATATTATCAGTCAAGGCTAAATTGTTGGCGTTGTTTGTTGTGCACTGCCGCAAGAAATAGTGCGTTGCAACAAATAAGAACAGATCAGGTGACAATGGGACAACGGGAGGATTCAGACGAGGCGGCGGGACCTGTGCGTCCGCGGGGCGCGGAGCCGGCTGCGGACGGGGGTCGCGGCAATGGGCGCAGAAAGACCACCATGACCGACGTCGCCCGCATCGCAGGCGTCTCCCAAACCAGCGTTTCATTGATCCTCAACCGGATGCGCGGCGCACGCATTTCCGAAGCGACGCGCAGCCGAGTTTTCGATGCGGCCCGCGAGATCGGCTACGACTTGCCGCGGCGTCCCTATGAGCCGGAAACCGAGCGCAACGTGATTGCTTATCTCGTCGATGAAATATCAACGAGCCCGCATCCCGTTGTCAGCCTGGATGGCGCGCGTGACGCTGCTTGGGAGAACGGCTATATCGTCTCGGCGCATGTCACGCGCTCGGACCGGGAACTGGAAGCGGCTACGATTGCGTCGATCCGCCGCGATCCGAGCGTTCTCGGCGTGATCTATTCAACTATCTTCACTCGCAAGGCGACGCCGCCGCCCGAATTGGCGGAGTTACCCGCCGTGCTGCTCAACTGCCATGCCGCCGGCCGGCGCTGGCGCGCGGTGGTTCCGGCCGAAGTCGCAGGCGGGCGTGCTGCGACCCAGCATCTCGTCGCGAAGGGACATCGGCGGATCGGCTTCATCAACGGCGAGGGCTGGATGGAGGCTTCGGCCGACCGATTGAAAGGCTATCGGCGGGCGCTTGCAGATGCCGGAATTGCGTTCGATCAGGCGCTGTGCCGAAACGGCGATTGGCTTCCGCTGCAGGGTTACGAACTCGCGCTCGAACTACTCGGCCTAGACGACCCGCCCTCCGCAATCTTCTGCGCCAATGATTTGATGGCGATGGGCGCTTTGGGAGCTGCTTCCAAGCTCGGCCTGCGCGTGCCCGGCGATATATCGATAATGGGTTACGACGATCAGGAACTCGCGCGCTACACTCACCCTCCGCTGTCGACGCTGGTGCTGCCCAACTATGAGATGGGACGCCGCGCGGCCGAATTATTGATTGATATCGCGGTGCGCGGCAAAAGCGGAAGGCCTTCCACGCTCGAGATAGAGGGGCCGCTGATCGTGCGCCAGTCGGTTGGCGCGCCTGCGACGGCGCATCATAAGACAGAGAATGAGGCCGTGGACGCAATGATGTTTCAGGGCAAGCCTTAGCGATACGATCAAGCGCCGACTTTAGCGTCAATCAAAGAATCGCTTTGATTTACGATGTCGAAAGGTTGCTGAGCTTATGGCCTCGCAACAGCGTCGAAAAGGGACGGGCGCCCATTCTCGCGCCGAACAACCAGCCGAACCGCGGCGGTCAGATAAGTGTCGGCGGTGTGTCGGCGGCAATAAGACGTGACCCATTCGCGCGCGACATCAGGCGCCACATCGACAGGAAGGGGAAGTTGATCGTTGACAACATCGATGTAGCCGCCGAGCCAAGCGTCGTAGAGGCCTTGCAGCGCGCCATCGGTCGTCACGTCGTCGATATATTCACGGCAAGAAGAGCCGCCGAGGGTAAAGCTCTGTTCCCGGCCAAGCGAGGCGCCCGGGGCGAGAACGGCGATTAGCAAAGCGAGCCGCGTAAAAGCGGCGACGCGAGCGTACATGGGTTCACTCCGTCAATTCGTGAGGTCGTGTTTCCCCCCTTTCGAGTTTGACACTTGAACAACGTGAACACGCGCGACGGGTTGCAGCTACTTTCACAAAAATGCAATGATCGTGCCATTGGCGGACATGAAGCGTACGCGCCGTGTAGCTGTGACAATTCTGCCAGCCACGGACTTCGACAACCGCGGCGGTTTGCGCGGCTTGGCTGGCGCTCGCAATTACTCCGCGCGGCGGGCGACGTTCTGGCGAGAATACAGCGCGAGCGCCGCACCGATAGAGGCCGCCGCGGCAAGCATCAACCAGAAGGCGGGCATTGCGCGACTTCCAGTCAGTTCGATAAGACGTTTGGAAAGCAGCGGCGTCGACGTTCCAAACAGCGCGGCTGCGAGAGAGTAGGCGAGGGCAAAACACGAGGCGCGCACCTGAGGAGGAACCACTTCTGTAAGCGCGGCCACCATTGCGCCGTTGTAAAGGCCATAGCCCAGCGAGAGCACCATTTCGACCGCGATCAACTTCCCGAATGTCGGCGCGGCGGCGACCCAGGAGAGCGCGGGGTAGGCCGAGATCAACATGAGTATGCCCGCTGCGAGCAGCACAGGCTTGCGCCCGATCCTATCCGAGACGGCGCCCCCGATTGGAAGCCACACGAAATTCGCCACCGCCACGAGCAGCGTCACCAACAACGAGTCGGTGGCGGAGAGGTTCAGGCTCTTGCCGAAGGAGGGCGTGTAGACCGTGATAAAATAGAACGACACGGTTGTCAGCATAACCATGAACATGCCGCCGAGCACGACGGGAAAGTTGGCGTAAACAGAGGCGTAAATCTCGCGCGCCGTTGGATGGGTTTTGCGCGCGAGAAACTCAGGAGTCTCAACGAGTGAGCTACGAAGCACAAAGATCAGCGGCACGATCAAGCAACCGATCAAGAACGGGACGCGCCAACCCCAGGCGCTGATCGTTTCGGCCGGCAGGCTCCTATCAACGACATAGCCGATGAGCGCTGCGGCGAAGACGGCGACCTGCTGACTTGCTGATTGAAACGAGGTCACGAAACCTTTCGTTCCAGGGGTCGCGATTTCAGCGAGATAGACCGAGACGCCCCCTAACTCGACGCCCGCCGAAAATCCCTGCAATAGCCGCCCCACGACGACAATGATTGGCGCAAGCATTCCAATCGAGGAATAACCCGGTGTGATCGCTATGATGACGGTGCCGACCGCCATGATCGAGAGGGTCACGATCAGGCCTCTGCGCCGGCCGAGGCGGTCGACATACGCGCCAAGATAGATAGCGCCCAGCGGGCGCATCATCGCGCTCGCCCAGAACACGAACAGAGCAATCGACGTGTTCAGCGATTCGGCGCCTACGTTGAAAAACGCCTTTCCGATTGGTTCGGCGTACAGGCCGAACAGAAAGAAATCAAACATTTCGAGGAAGTTGCCGCCCGTGGCGCGGATCACAGCGCCGAATTTCGATGCCCGCGCGGCGGCGGAAAATTCAGCGTTCGCCGCCGCGTCCAGCATGGGGGTTTTCCCTCGTGTGCGCGCCAATATTTGCGCACACGATAATGGGCGCCTTGGACTGCCCTGACAAGGCGAACGCGTCACTTTCTCGACGATACGTTTCTGGGAACCGTGACGACGTATCCCGTGTTTCTTGTGTCTTTCGCGTAAGTGCAGCAACTAATATCGCTGCGAGAAGCTCGTTAAACTCTGAACTTCCCAAGTTCACGCGCCAATATCGAGCAGGCAATGTCCAGCAGTTTTTGTCATGCGGCCACACCCGTCGGGCAATGAGCTGAAGCCAGCTGAAAGATGAACTATCCGATTATAGCGAGCGTGACGATCGACAAGACAAGCACAACAGCCCCGGGGCGCCATTCCAACTGGCTCATGGCGCCCGCGATTGCCGCGATAGTCGCTACGACGATCCAGAGGCCGCTCCAATACCAGTGACCCGCGACACCGCCTAGCGCGAGCGCCACCACGATCGTGGCAACGTGGAAAGCCGCAATTGCGGTGATGCGGACAAAATTCTCGTACATCGCCTCGTGATCGGCGAAATCGCGGTTTGGATTGTCGACTAACGGGTTGTGCATTTCCATATTCGGCGTCCGGGAGGAATTACCGGTGCAACGCGACAATCCGAGCTTCGTTCCGCATTAGCCTATTTGAAGTCGTGCGAGCGGGTGTTCGCCGATCAGGCGTGCGCCTATCCCCGTGCGGCGAATCGCCTCCGTGCTGGCAAGGGAGAATACGATCGTCGCAAGAAACACGACTAAGGCTTTGAACAAGGCGTGCAGTGGCGCCGCGCGTAGCGCATATTGCATCCAGACGATGAAGGGGTAGTGCAATACGAACAAGCCAAGCGCATTGCGCGAGACTACGTCGAGCAGACGGGAACGCTCCATGCCGTAGCGCACCGCGGTAGACATCACAAAGAAGACGCCGCTGGTACCCGCCAGCACGTAGCTGAGCGCGGACACAAAGCGCATCGGCGCGGGGGCGAATTCCGGGTAGGTCAGCGTGACGTCGGTCAAGCCCATCCACATGAACAGCGCCAATGGCGCGAGCACGGTCAGCTTGGGCCACGCTGCTTTGAGGGCGCCATCCGACGTCAGTAGCCCACGTTCCAACCCGAAGGCGCCGACGCCGACGCCGGCTGCAAAGTAGACGCCATACAACAGGGGCCGCGAGTACTGGAACGTGAAAAGACCATGTTCGTGCCAACCCCAGGGGTCTAACAGCAGCGCGAGCGGCACGTAAGCCACGGCGGCGGCAAGCGTCAGGCCGATGAAGTAGCGGCCCAGCGACAACCGCGCGCCCGAGGCAAGGCTCCCCAACCGCGCAAGCATGTTGGGCCAGACCGCGTAGACTATCGCGGTCGCGATCGAAAAAGCGAGCAGCAACCAGCAAAACCAGGTCGGACCGTTGGGGAAGAACGGCAGCGCGAGAAAAGCGCTGACGTAGAGCCCAAGCTCAGGCGCGCCGCCGAAAGCGAGATAGACGGGATAGATCGCGATCGGCATCAGCAGGAATATGCTGAAGACAAAGGGCAGACCAAGCCGCATCACGCGATCATAGATGAACTTGGGCGCCCCTTTACGCGCCAGGCTCGGCGCGACGAACAACCCCGACACGAAGAACATCACTGACATCGCGTGTACGTCAACCCAGGCGCCATAAAGGTCGAAGCCGATCCAGCGATGCTGGTCGATAATGGGGATAGCGAGCCATGGGAAGGGCGGATCGCCGAAGCCTGCGGTGGGCCGCGGCGTCGAACTGAGATAGGCGAGCGACGCATGGAACGCGACGACAATGAAGATAAACGCCGCTCGCAGGTTGCTTATGACGCGACTAGCAGTGGCGTACGCACTGCCCTGCAGATACGAGATGGGCACAGCGTCACCCGGCGGCGCCTCGGCGACGGCTATCACGATCGACATGGCGCGCGCCCCTTGGCCTCGTTTAGTTCGTATCCCCGCCGCGCCTTTTGACATGATAGCAACCCGGCGGTTGTGTCAAAGCCAGGACGAAGCAGCGGCTTTGATCGGATATTTCGATGACATACGGCCGCCGCGGATTCCCGCAACGTCGTCCAACGGCTGAGCTGACAATTTGGTGATCTGCTCTGGATCGGCCTGCGGCGAGCCGCCGCTTGCGCCCAATCTCCGGCTCGCCGACAATGGGTACATGGATTCTGCCTTGCCCGTGCCCTCGCCCGTTCTGGATATTGCTGTGGTAGGCGCCGGGCCTGTAGGACTGGCGCTCGCGGCGGCGCTGAAGCAGGCGATGGGAGGCCGGCTAAAGATCGCCGCGATAGACCCTGCTCCCGAACGGGGTGACGGGGGCTTGCGAACAGTCGCGCTGTCCGCAGGCTCACGGGCGTTCTTTGAACGGTTGGGCGCGTGGAGCGCGTTAGAGCCGCGCGCGCAGCCGATACTCGCGATGGACATCTATGACGGCGCGATCGACGACGTAGTTCGACTGAAATCGCTTAGTTTTGAGGCGTCTTCAGGCGATGCGCTTGCCCATATGGCTTTCAACGACGACGTTGCCGCGGCGTTGCGTAAGGTCGCGGCGACGCTGGGCGTCGAGACAATCGAAGGCGCCGTCGAGGATTTCACGCCCGGTCCCTATGTCGCAACGTTGACCCTAGTGGGTGGTGGCTCCATCAAGGCGCGGCTTGTTGTTGCGGCTGACGGCGCCAATTCGAAAATGAGGCGGCTTGCCGATCTCGCAACGGTCGGTTGGGACACCGGCCAGTCCGGGATTGTCGCGACGATTGGACACACACACGACCACGAGGGCCGCGCGGAGCAGCATTTCCTACCGGCCGGGCCGTTTGCGATTCTGCCTCTGCGCGGCCGCCGCAGCTCGATCGTTTGGAACGAGCGCCATGCCGATGCACAAGCGCTCGCCGCGCTCTCCCCTGGCTTGTTTCTCGCCGAACTCGAGCGACGCTTTACTCTGAAGCGGGGCGCGCTGAGCCTCGAATCCGCAATTCGCGCATATCCACTCAGCTTTCGGTTTGCCCGGCGCTACTACGCCGACAGGCTCGCGCTAGTCGGAGACGCCGCGCATACGGTGCATCCACTAGCGGGGCAGGGGCTCAACCTGGGGCTTCGCGACGTGGCGGCGCTGGCGGAAATTTTGGTCGACCGTCTGCGGCTCGGTCTCGATCCGGGCGAACCCGGCGTGCTTACCGAGTACCAGCAGCGCCGGCGCTTCGACGTGGTCGCCTCGAGCTTTGGCATGGATGCGATGAACCGGCTGTTCTCCAATGACAATCCGGCGCTTCGGATCGTGCGCGATCTCGGCCTTCGCGCCGTCGACCGTGCGCCGGCGCTAAAACGGCGATTTGCAGCGGAAGCGGCCGGGGCAGGGGCGAACGCGCCGCGGCTGCTTCGGGGATTCGGACTTTGAGCGCGGACTCGCTCGCGACCATTGCGGCGCAGGCGCTTGGCCGAATTGACGAGCGCACGCGCGGGCTGGTGCCGCCGCTGCACGTGACCACGACCTTCCTGCGCGATCCTGACAATGGATATTCCAGCGGCAACGTCTATGGCCGTGCCGACAACGAGACCGTGCGCGAGGCGGAGGCTGTGAT
>JAYTRP010000022.1:0-2423 GCA_043746145.1 Hyphomicrobiales bacterium
ATTGTTCCCGCTCAGCGGAGCGGCGTCTCGTGCTTCTCGCCAGGGTAAACACGCAAGCCAAGTCGCGGGACAATAATTGCAAACGCGAACCGTAGTGCATCCACTATTTGCAAAGCGGGACACTTAAGTCCCTGTTTTCGCTAGATTCAAAACTGAAACGAGCGGCGCCCTTCTTCGCCGGGGATGCGATTAATCCGCAATCTTTACCCCCAGCCTCCCCGCCAAGTCCTGAATGAACTGCCACGCCGTACGGCCGGAGCGCGAGCCTCGCGTCGTCGCCCATTCCAACGCGTCGCGCTCGATCTCGTCGCGTGGCGCTTGCAGGCTGAAATGGTCAGCATAGGCGAACACCATCTCGAGGTACTCGTCCTGGCTGCATTTGTGAAAGCCGAGCCAGAGGCCGAATCGATCCGACAGGGAGACTTTTTCCTCGACAGCCTCGCCTGGGTTGATCGCGCTCGATCGTTCGTTCTCCATCATATCGCGCGGCAAAAGATGGCGGCGGTTGGAGGTGGCGTAGAACAACACATTGGCGGGCCGACCCTCGACGCCGCCCTCGAGCGCCGCCTTCAGCGACTTGTATGACGCGTCGCCTCCGTCGAACGAGAGGTCGTCGCAGAACACGAGGAACCTGTGCGGGTCGCCGCGCAACTGGCCCATCAGGGCGGGCAGGCTCTCGATGTCCTCCCGATGGATCTCGATCAGCTTCAACGGCCTCTCATCGACCTGAAAAGCGTTTACGGCGGCGTGGGCCGCCTTCACCAGGGAAGACTTGCCCATGCCACGAGCGCCCCACAGCAGCGCGTTATTAGCGGGAAGGCCTTTGGCGAATCGCTGCGTGTTGTCCATCAGGGAGTCGCGCACCAAGTCGACGCCGCGCAGCAGTGCGAGATCGACGCGGTTGACCTTCGCAACCGGCTGCGCCACGCCGCGGTCGGCATGCCAGACAAAAGCGTCGGCGATTGTGAAGTCGGGCGGCCCCGCCGCCGCCGGCGCAAGGCGATCAAGAGCGTCGGCGATGCGCAGGAGCAGAGCGATGGCGTCAGTCATTTCCGTCATCCCGCCGCTTTGCCATAATTGCGTCGCGCTCTCCAGAGGCGACGCCCTGGGAAAACCGCTCGGGTGATGTTATGTTGGTTTTACGTTTCGGGCCTTGAACCCGGGGGACGGAGAATCGGCATGGCTTCGCGACTGTCTCGTTTTAAAGTTATGAGCTTAACCGACGCTGCGGCGTCACGAGTGAAAGAGATCATGGAGGGCGCCGAAAAGCCTATGGTCGGGCTTCGCGTCGGCATTCGCAATGGCGGCTGCGCCGGCATGTCCTATACAATGGAACTCGCGGAGGCGGTCGCGCCACTCGACGAGGTAATCGAGGATAAGGGCGTGAAGGTTCTGATCGATCCGAAAGCGGTGCTGTTCCTGCTCGGCTCAGAGATGGATTACAAGGTCGACCGGCTCGGCTCGTCGTTCGCTTTCCGAAACCCCAACGAGACATCGTCATGTGGTTGCGGCGAAAGCGTCGCGATCACGCCCGTCGACGCCTCCGCGTTGGAAGCCCTTGTCTGAGCAATGGATGCGGAAGCACTAAAGGCTCTGTTCGAGCCGTTTGGCGCTGTGGGCGTTCGGCGGATGTTCGGCGGCGCTGGTGTCTATGCGGACGGTCTTTGCTTCGCGATCGAGTTAGGTGGCGACGTCTATCTGAAATGCGACGCGGCCAGTGAGCCAGCTTTTGCCGCGGCGGGTTCGGCGCCGGCCATCTACACGGCCAAGGGGAAGCAGATAAAGATGGGCTACTGGCGGTTGGTGGAGGCCGCCTACGACGAGCCCGAAGAGTTGAAGCGCTGGGCGCGGCTCGGCCTGGGGGCGGCGAGGCGCGCGGCAGCATCCAAAGCCAAGCCAGCGGCGGTTAAGGCGAAAGCGCGGATGGTGCGGTGAATATGGACGCGGGTGTTCGCCGCGTGGTAGGAGCCGGCTTGTTTCCCAGCTCCTTTTGACGACGAAGCCGGAGAATCCGGTGAGGGATATTTCATGCAGTCGGTTCTCATCGTAATCCACCTCTTGGTGGTGGTCGCCCTGGTCGGCGTCGTATTGCTGCAACGCTCCGAAGGTGGAGCGCTCGGAACGGGTGGCGGTGGCGGCTTTATGACCGGCCGAGGCCAGGCGAATGCGCTGTCTCGCGCAACCGCCATTCTGGGCACGCTGTTCTTTGTATCCGCATTGCTGATGTCGATCCTGGCCGGGTGGAACCGCGCGCCCCGGTCGATCATTGATTCGGCAACTCCGGGGACTAGCCAGTCTCAGAAGAGCACGCCGGCTCCGCAGGGTAGCCTGCTCGATCAGCTCAAAACAATGAACAATTCGAACCCGAGCGAGCCAGCCGCGCCCGCATCCAAGTAGAGAAGACGCAATGCCGCTGCCTCTGG
>JAYTRP010000023.1:0-2413 GCA_043746145.1 Hyphomicrobiales bacterium
CGTCCAGGCACACGTGCGCCTTGGTCGAAAACTAATCCGGGAATCCGGAGACATTTGGGAGGAATGCCGATGCGACTGACGCGCAGACTCACCGTTGCAAGCTTGCTGGCCCTGGCCATCGCGACGCCTACTTTCGCTGAAGACAAGCCGATGATCCTGGCCTCCGTGCCTGGACTGACCTTTCCATTTTTCGTGCACATGATGAAAGCCTTTAAGGCGGAAGGCGAGAAGCAGGGGTTTGTCGTGCTTGAGGGCGACGGCCAGGTATCCTCGCCCAAGCAAACTGCCGACATTGAGGCCGCGCTGACCAAGGGCGTCAAGGGCATCGTGCTGAGCCCCAACGAAGTCGACGCGATGGCGCCCGCGCTGCAGGAAGCTGTCGACGCCAACGTGCCGGTTGTCACCGTCGACCGCCGCGTGCCTTCGGTGACGGGCATCATCGGCCACGTCGGCGCGGACAACGTCAAGGGTGGCGAGGCGCAAGGCAATCTCGTCGTCAAGATGTTCCCGGACGGGGCCAGCATCATCAACCTGCAAGGCCAATCGGGCGCGAGTCCGGCGATCGATCGCAACAAGGGCCTGCACAACGTTCTCGACAAGGCTGGCGCCAAGTACAAGATCGTGTTTGAGCAGACGGCGGGCTTCGATCGCGCCAAGGGCCTTTCGGTGACGGAAGCCGCGCTCGCGGGGGCCGCGACGGCGCCACAGGTCATCGTCGCCGCCAATGACGATATGGCCTTGGGCGCAATGGAAGCGGCGAAAGCGCGCAATCTCAAGGGGATCGTGATCATCGGCTTTGATGCGCTGCCCGAAGCGCTGGCGCAGGTGCGCGACGGCGGCATGACAGCGACGATCGAGCAGTTTCCAGCCAAGCAGAGCTCAATCGGCGTCCGGATCCTCGCGGATTACATCAGATCAGGCAAAAAGCCGGAACAGCAGGTAACGCTGCTGACGCCCGTGGCCATCACCAAGGCGAACCTCAGCGAGGCCGAGCGCCTCGACGAGGTGAAGTGATAAGTTAAGAGGAAAGCCCTCGGTCTCCGTCGCCCCTCGCGGCGACGGAGACCACGCCAACTGGCAGAATCCTGCAACGCATGGCCCGACTCATGATCGCTGATACGGCGTCTCCCCCACGCGCCGACGACTTGCGTGCGATTCTTAAAATGACAGGGATCAGCAAGCGCTTTCCGGGCGTGCGGGCGCTCGAGGACGTGCACTTCGAAGTCGGCGCTGGCGAGATTCACGCGCTGCTCGGCGAGAACGGCGCGGGCAAGTCGACCTTGCTGAAAATACTATCGGGCGCTCAGAGCGCGGATTCTGGCGAGATCAACCTGTTCGATAAGCCCGTGTCGTTCGCCTCGCCGCACGACGCCCAGCGCGCTGGCATCGTCACGATCTATCAGGAATTCACACTGGCGCCGGATATGTCCATTGCCGAGAACGTCTACATCGGAAGGGAGCCGGGCTCACGCCTGTTTGTTAGTTGGAGCAAGCTCGCCGCGCAAACCAGAACGATTACAGACAAGATCGGCCTACGACGCGATCCCATGACGCTTGTGCGCGATCTCTCGGTTGCTGAACAGCAACTGGTCGAAATCGCGCGCGCGCTTTCGATGCGGTCGAAACTGATCGTAATGGACGAGCCGACCTCGGCGCTAAGCGAAGCGGAAGTCGCCAATCTCGCCGCGATCATGCGCACACTCAAGCAGGAAGGGCTGTCGATCATCTTTGTCACGCACCGGCTTGAAGAGGTGTTTCGTCTTTGCGATTCCTATACCGTGCTGCGCGACGGCCGGTTCGTAGGGGCAGGGTCGGTCGCCTCGACCAACGTCGACGCGATTATCCGGATGATGGTGGGACGCGACGTTGGCGCGCTCTACGGCGAACGTCCGATCCCCGAGCACGGCCCTGTCGCGCTGGAAGTCGAGGGGCTGACCCGACGCCGCACTGCCCAGGACCCGCATGCGATCGAACTCGTCAACGTATCGCTGCGCGCGCACAAGGGGGAGATCCTGGGGCTCGCGGGCCTCGTCGGCGCCGGCCGAACCGAAACGGCGCGTGCGATATTCGGGGCCGATAAGTTCGACGCCGGCGTCGTGAGGATCGAGGGTGAGCCGGTCTCCTTCCGGGGACCTCGCGACGCCATGGATCACGGCATCGGCCTCGTGCCCGAAGATCGCAAGAAACAAGCGTTGTTTCTGAGGCTGGCGATCCGAACCAATCTGACGATCGCCGCCCATGATCAGATTGTTCGCATGGGATTGTTCATTGACGGCGCCAAGGAAAACAAACTCGTCGACGACTATCGCCAGCGCCTGCGCATCCGTATGTCGAGCCGCGAACAGGCAGTCGGCGACCTGTCCGGCGGAAATCAGCAGAAAGTCGTGCTCGCACGCTGGCTGGCGCTGAGGCC
>JAYTRP010000024.1:0-2413 GCA_043746145.1 Hyphomicrobiales bacterium
CGAAGGGCCAAGACTACAGGCTTGGTGCGCGTAAGCGGATAGAGCGGGTTGCCCAAAGGGCAGCGCCATATCGCTTCAGCGAAACTGCTTCATAAGAAATTCCAGCGTCATATTTTCGGCAATCGCATCATGCGGAATCAGGGCATATTGCCACGGCTTCCCGCCATAGGACCGCGCATGTTCGCTCGCCCAGGCGCACCATTGGATCGCGACTTCTCGCTTCGCCAGAACGTCCTTGTCCTGCATCTGCGTCGCCATCTTGGGTTCGAGCATCAGGATGCGATTGTCGGTTTCCGCGACAAAATCGGGCTGATATTCGAGATGGTCGTGACCACTGCGATAATACATTTGGAACTGACCCTTGGCGGGCCGAAGCCAGTTGAGCGCCTCGCGTTCGAGGATCACTGCCAGCTTGCGTTCGGTATCCGAATGAAACTTCGCCACGTTGGAGAGGCATTTCGTAAACCCGCCGAACAGATACCGCGCCATGTTGCTCTTGTCCGCGGGTGGAGCCCGAAAGTCGAGCGGGGCCTCGTGTGACGCCGTGAAGGCGGTTTCCTTGAGTTCCGAAAATCCCTGACGGATCTCATGATGATATTCGACCGCTTCGTCTTTCCAAAAGTGATCCTGCATCTGGGCGTGAACCGCCCGCGCAATCTCGCGCTGGTGCAATGACAAGACCTGCCCGGCGTCGGTTTCGGAAAGATAGGTGAGAAAGTGTCGCGCGACCTGTCCGGCAAGCTCATAGAGCAAGTCGGCATGTTCATCATAAGCGATGTCCGAGAAGTCGATCAGCCCGCTGACGACATAATCTTCCAGCCGTTCTTCAAGCAGATTGCCTTGCGACAAGCCGATTATGTCGACCTGATCGGTGCGTAGATGCTTGGCCCAAAGCTCATCGCTCGGCGGAGGGTAGCGCATCCCTGACAGGTCGAGTGTGAACGGTCTGAATCCGGCCTTCACCTCGCCTTCGGGCATGACGGTGATACGCGGAATGTCGATGGTGCGCTCGATCATCAATTGTGCGGTGGCGGCGATCACTGCTTCGATGTCGGGCGCGGGCTTGGCGATGCCGTCAAGTTCAAGCTGCGGCGCCTGATACTGGCTTCGCACCTCGCGCACGACCCGTTCCTGGACATCGGCGCAAGAAAGATAGGCGAGGCTCGGCACTTTGTCCGGCTCGCGCGCGAGCTTGCGAAATGCGTCATAGGCAAGCTGCGCGACCCGAACATCATTCGGGTTGGTGAACGCCGGTTTCTGCGCGGGGCCAGACGCAGTCGCGGCTCCCTCGCTCTGCGGCGCTTGCAAGCCAAGACTGCTAAGGATAGTCGGTGAAGCCACGACGGTCACGGTCTTCAGCGACAAGTCCGTTTCATCCAGCACAAGCTGATTCAGACGGATCGTCGAATTGGGATCGTTCGCCGCGTCTACAATTTCCTGAAACCGGTCATGCGCGACGATATTGAGGCGATCCACGGCGGCAACGCCGGTGCGTTTGCCGTAAGGCAAGCGCAGACCGCGCCCAATGCTCTGCTCGATCAAGGTGCGCGCATTGGCAGCGCGTAGCGGAATGATCGTGTAAAGGTTGGTGACGTCCCAACCTTCTTTCAGCATGTTGACGTGGATGACGATCTCAACCGGATTGTCATTCTGTTCGACGGTCAACAGCTTCTCGACTGTCTCCTCTTCCTTCACGCTGGAATCGACCTGGATCACCTTGTCGGCGTATCGACCATCGAAGAAGGCGCCTGACTGGATCAGCCGGGCCAGCTCGGCTGCGTGGGTCGTATCGCGCGCAATGACGAGCACGAAGGGTTTCACGATACGCTCGCCATTCTCGCGGGCGTAGGTTTCCAGATCGACCTTGACGCTTTCGTGCAGGCGAACGCCGTCCTCTAGCTTCATCGTCTGGATCGCTTCGGGCGATTTGCCTGCCGGATTGAAATCTTTGCGAGTGACGACGGCGGGCTCCTTGACGAACCCGTCCTCCATCGCGCGGGCCAGCGGATAGTCGAAGATGACATTACTGAACGGCACCGGCCCGCGCGTACTTTCCACGAACGGGGTGGCCGTCAGCTCCAGCCCCAGCACGGGCTTCAACTCGTTGATCGCGCGCATCCCCGCCGTGGCGCGGTAGCGGTGCGATTCATCCATCAACAGTACCAGGTCGGGCAGGCTCGCCAGATAATCGAAATAGCTCTCGCCGATTTCCTCACGGAAGGAGCGAATGCGCGGGCTTCGCCCCCCGCGCACTTCCGACGAGATTTTGGCGATGTTGAAAATGTTGATCGTTGTCGGGAAGAGATTGCCGCCCGAGGCAATTTGCCGCTCATAGGTTTCGCCGGTCGTCAACACCGGCGGGGAGATAGCGAACTCTGCAATGCCCTTGAACACATATTTGGCCGTGTTCGGC
>JAYTRP010000025.1:0-2403 GCA_043746145.1 Hyphomicrobiales bacterium
GTTGGGAGGTCGACCTGCGGCCTCCGTCGCGCGTCGCATGGGCGTCGTGGTCAGCAACGACACGCTTTTACGGGCGGTTCGGCGGCGACGCGTCAAAGATATTCCTCCGCCATCGGTGATCGGCATCGATGACTGGGCTTGGAAGCGAAACTATCGTTACGGCAGTCTCATCTGTGCTCTCGAGCGCCGCAAGACGATTGCCTTGCTGCCGGATCGCGAACCAGCGACCGCCGAGACCTGGCTGGGCCGGCAGCCGCAGATTGCGGTCGTCGCCCGCGATCGTGGCGGCGGTTACGCTATAGCCGCGCGTCGCGCGCTTCCCGATGCTATCCAGGTCGCGGATCGCTGGCATCTCATGAAAAACTCGAGCCAGGCGTTCCTGGATGCGGTTCGCAAGTCCATGCGGCCGATCCGCGCCGCCATCGGCGCCGCGACGATAACGCCTTCGTTGCTGACTTATGCCGAGAGGATCAGATACGACGGCTATCTGCGCCGCGAGGAAACCAACGAGGCGATCCTTGGACTTCAAAGCCAGGGCGTCGCCATCCGCGATATCGTCCGCCGAACTGGATACAGTCGTGGTCTAGTGCGAAAGATTCTGCGTGGGCAACGTTCGGATATATTCCGCAACAAAAGCAGCTCGCTCGAGCCCTATCTGCCTTGGCTCGACGCACAATGAGCCGCAGGCCGGCGAAATGGCCTGGCGCTGTGGCGCGAGCTTCGCACCCGCGGATTTCTGGGCTGCTCAGGCGTAGTCAGCGAATGGAACAGCCGCCGCCGACGAGCTGAAAGAGCGGATCCCGCCGCACTGACGCGTGCGCCCTCGGCACGAAGCATAGCCCGCCTCCTGACAATCAGCCGCGAACAACTTTCCCGGGCCGACACGCTCGTCGTCGCGGCAGTCGAGAACGGCGTCACCGTCTTGACTGAGGCGCGCGAGATTGTCGGCGAATTCCAGAGCATTATTCGTCGAAAGGCGCTCGCTGATCTCGACGGTTGGATAGAAAGGGCCAAAGAGAGCTTGGTGGCGGCATTCGCAAACGGCATCGAGAAGGATAAGGCGGCCGTCCAGGCGGCAGTCACTTCGGCATGGTCAAACGGGCAGACCGAAGGTCAGATTTGTAAGCTCAAGCTCGTCAAACGTCAGATGTACGGGCGAGGAAATCTCGATCTGCTCGAGGCGCGCGTGATCGGCTTCGCATAGCGACACCTTCATCGAAAGTGCGTCAGAGCCGATCCAGGAGGAAAGGGGCAACGACGATGGTTTTTGGATCACCGCGCGCGACCTCTACAGTTCCTGCTCCCCACTCGTCAGGCAAGTCGGCCCGCGTCTGCAGCATTCTAAAGGGTATGCGAGCCTAGTCGCCGCAGAGCCGCTTAAAAAGCGGCAGCAGAACGTCGTAGTGCGGGTCGCCATCAGGATTGTCCGAACACGGCGCGACGGCGAAAGGTTAAGTCGTTCTGCCGTCGTCGAGCCTGAAGTTGACGGGCGCGCACAAGGCTCCAACCAGGTTGACGCAAAATCGCCGCGGTCCCAGATGGCCTCAAGGTCTTCCATGCTCATCCTCCTCTTTGATTGAAAAGTGTTGGCGTCCCGTTCGGCCGTTGTGAGGCGATCGCGTGCCGAAGTAGTTCTCAGCTCGTCCTATGTCCGCAACCGCGGGTTTGAAAGTGAACCGGCATCGGGCGCTGCGAGAAACTCCGCCATGGTTCAGGGCGTTCGACGCTGAGGCGAAAGCCAAACGAACGAGCGCGCCCGAATGGTGACGTTGGAACGGCGGTGAACCGGGGTACGCGATCCCAATCCCACCCATACTCATTCCACTCGATATAGTTGCCATGTTACATGACATCATATAAGTTTTAGGTCATTGCCGGATAAGCACAAGCTAGAACCGGCTGAACATGGGAGGAGACAAAGAATGTCATCTACGAAGCGGAAGTTCGCCCTGGCGCCATTGGCGGCCTTGATCGGATTTACAGTCGCCTATCCCGCCTATGCTGACGATGGCGTCGCAATCGCCGCCAAGACGTTCTCGCCGGAGGTGTGCGCGCCGGCAAATCCAGCCGCCGTGGCGAACATTCCCAAGGGCGTGTCCGGATTTACAGGCTACGCATCGGCGCCGGGCGATTGGCTCAAGCAACCCGGCGCCAGCGCGCTGAAGGGTAAACGCGTGGCCCTTTCCGTGATGGGATTGGGGCAACCCTTCTTCCTGGCAATCAAAGGTCACTGGGAGCGGATGGCTAAGAAATATGGCTTTGAACTGAAAGTCTATGACGGCCGCTTCGATGCGGGAACCGTCCAGAAACTCGTTGACGACATTATTTCGGACGCTCCAGATGCAGTCGCCTTCGCCCCTCTCGACAGCGCGGCGTCGGTTGGTCAGGTCAAGCGCATGCAGG
>JAYTRP010000026.1:0-7586 GCA_043746145.1 Hyphomicrobiales bacterium
CAACCGATCATTCCGCTGATGTTCGCCAGCTCCCGCAATCTCGTCACGCCGCGGATCGTGGGCTGGCAGGGCAACGCACTCGATCGCCACCTGACCCGCTATCTCCAGCTAAAGCCGTAGCGGGTTGCGTGACCTGCGATTTCCGGCCAGCCCGACGCTTAGACTCAACTTCGGCCGGCGAGTTCATAGATATGGGCGAGCAGGTCGGCCGGGTCCTCATAAACTCTGAGCGCGGACGCCTGTTGTAATTCATGAGCGCCATAGCCGCCACTGAGCAGCCCGATGCCGATTGCACGGCAGCGTGCCGCCGCCAGCATGTCCCAGATGCTGTCGCCCGCGACATAGGCGGTTTCGATCGGGGCGCCGAGGCGCTTCGCCGCCGTGAGAAACAGGTCGGGATCGGGCTTGGCGTGTTTGACCTGATCGCGCGTCACCACAACGACCTTTTCGGGGTCGACGCCAAGCGCGCGCAGGTTCGTCCCGGCGGTCTCCATGCGGCCGCTGGTGGCGATCGCCCAAGGCACGCCAGCCGCCGTGAGCCAGTCCAGCAATTCGCGCGCTCCCGGCAGTGGTCGGATTTTTACGCCTATCCGGCGGAACGCGGCAGCGTGTGCCTGACGCAGTCGCTCGAGCCGCGCCTCCGCGAATTCCATGCCGAGTTCGCGCGCGAGCTGTTGCGTGAACAGGCCGCCGCTCATGCCGATCTTGCGATGGATCCGCCAGACAGCGAGTTCAAGCCCCTCGCCGTCGAGCGCCTCCTTCCAGGCCAGCACGTGCTCGTATACGCTATCCACCAGCGTGCCGTCGAGGTCGAACAGGAACACCGGGTCGATGCGCATTCGGGCACTCCAGGCGGAAATCGAGGTGGAGCATAGCGGCAATGTCGTTATTGAGCCACGACTTGGTTGGAATAGGCGATGTTTTGGTTGGAACGGGCCATGTCTTGGTTGGAATGGGCCTGTTTCCCCGTCCCGCCCCGGCGTGCTATGCTCTTACGCTCCGCTTCCGAGCCGACGCCATGAACGCCGCTGTACTTCACGTTGAAACCGACATCCGCGCGGAAATGCGCGCGATCGGCGCCGCCGCCCGTTCCGCGGCCCGAATCGTCGCCAATGCGCCAGCGGAGACGAAGACGGCCGCATTGCTGGCGGGCGCGCGCGTGCTGCGCGAGCGGGCGGGTGAAATCCTCTCGGCAAATGCGCGCGATCTCGCCGACGCCCTCGCGCGCGGCCTGACCCCCGCCTTACTCGATCGGCTGACGCTCGATGAAGCGCGCATCGAGGCGATTGCGCACGGCATCGAGGAGGTCGCGGCACTGCCCGATCCGGTGGGTCGCGTGCTCGCCAGCTTCGAGCGGCCGAATGGCTTGCGAATCGAGCGCGTCGCAACGCCGCTCGGTGTCGTCGGCGTAATTTACGAGAGCCGGCCCAACGTTACCGCCGACGCGGGCGCGCTATGCCTTAAAAGCGGCAACGCCGTCGTGCTACGCGGCGGCTCCGATAGTTTCCACTCCTCCGCCGCGATCCATGCGGCGCTGGTCGCGGGCCTCGTCGAGGCGGGCCTGCCCGAAGCTGCAATCAGCCGCGCGCCTTTCACCGCACGCGAGGCGGTCGGCGAGATGCTGGAAGGCCTCGGGGGCACGCTCGACGTGATCGTCCCGCGCGGCGGCAAGAGCCTTGTCGAGCGCGTGCAGCGCGAAGCGCGCGTGCCCGTGTTCGCGCATCTCGAGGGGGTCGTGCATGTCTACATCGACCATAGAGCCGATCTCGACATGGCCGTCCGGCTGGTCGTCAACTCAAAAATGCGCCGAACGGGGATCTGCGGCGCCGCCGAGACGCTGCTGCTCGAACGCGCCGCCGTTTCCCGGTTCGCGCGCCCGCTGCTCGACGCGCTGACGGACGCCGGTTGCGCGATTCGCGGCGACGCCGAAACGCGCGCAATATTTCCGACGGCGACGCTGGCGATCGAGGATGACTGGCGCGCCGAATATCTCGACGCGATCATCGCCGTGCGCATCGTCGACGATCTCGACGCGGCGATCGCGCATATCGAGACCTATGGCTCGCATCATACCGACGCCATCATTACGCAGGACGAGGCGGCGGCGGAACGATTCCTGGCCGAGGTCGATTCTGCGATCGTGCTGCATAATGCGTCGACGCAATTTGCCGACGGTGGCGAGTTTGGCTTTGGCGCGGAAATTGGCATCGCGACCGGTCGCATGCACGCGCGGGGGCCGGTAGGCGTCGAGCAGTTGTGTACGTTCAAATATCGCGTGCGCGGCGACGGGCAGACACGGCGGTGAGATGCCTTCTCTCCCGCATCAAGAGCTAGGATTGGCGTGCCTACGAACCATCCCGGATGTCGAAGCGACTAACTTTGCCGTCGCGGAAGCGGAAGACGTGGACGACAGTCTTGTCTTTCAGCCCATGCGTTTGATCCTGCAGGGATTTGCCTTCGAGGTCGAAAATGGTTTGTAGAACCTCCACGACGATTGATCCATCCGTAGCCTGATTGAAGCTTACGGGTTCGACATGCGGGCTCACGACAGCCCACTGGCGGGTCCAGTACTCATGAACGCCCTCGCAGCCATGAACGTGACCGCCGTCCATTCCATTCGCCCACGCGACATCATCGGCAAGTACGGCGAGAACACCGTCAATGTCTCGCGCGTTGAAGCGATCATACATGCGCTTAACAACATCGATGTGGTTGTTCATATGATCTTCTCCCGTTGCATGGCGCGGCGATGCAAAGCATCTCTTGCATGAACGAATCTGCTTCTATATAGGTACCTATGCACTATCATAGGCTCCTATGCAATAGGGTGGGAAAAATGTTGGATATTCTCTCGACGCCGGGGCACTTGATCAGCTTGGCGGCGCGAGGGTTCATGCGTCTAAGCGAGGCCCGTCTCAAACCTATGGGCTTTGGTCCCGGTCAACTGCCGGTTCTGATTGCGCTTCAAGATGGAAAAGTCGGTTCACAACGAGATCTGGCCCGGTTCGCTCGGATCGAGCAGCCCTCGATGGCGCAGATGCTGGCGCGCATGGAGCGGGATGGATTAATCCGACGCGAGCCTGATCCGGCCGACGGACGCAGCAGTCGCATCACACTGACGCAGACCGCGCTCGATGCTCTGCCGGACGCCTGCGCGATCCTGTTCCAGGGAAATCGCGAGGCGCTGAGCGGATTTACAGATGAGGAAGCCGAGCAACTTATCGCCTTCCTCATCCGGGTGATTGCAAACCTAGACCGTATGACAAGCGCCGAGGCGCCGCCTCACACCTCCGAAAGCTAAATGGAGCCGGGCCAAGATCACGCGTGCCCCGCTACGGCCTTGGGCGCATACGGCTCCTCGAGCATCTTGATTGTCTCTGGGTCAAGCTTCAGCGCCACGGCGGCGACAGCGTCTTCCAGGTGATGCGGCTTCGAGGCTCCGATGATCGGGGCGGTTACGAACGGCTTCGACAATACCCAGGCGAGCGCGACGACGGCCGGCTTGCTGCCGAGATCCCGCGCGACCTTCACGACGCGGGAGCGGATCTCCTCGTCCTGCGGCGACCCTAAGCCCAGCGTCACGCTGAACGGATCGGTGCGGCCGCGCACTGTCGCCGCGTTAGCGCCGACGCCCGAACCCGCGAGATAGCCGCGCGCCATCGGCGACCAGGGAATCACCGCAATGCCCTCAGAGGCGCAAAGCGGCATCATCTCGCGCTCCTCCTCGCGATAGACGAGGTTGTAGTAGTTCTGCATCGAGACGAACTCGGCGTGACCCTTCGCGCGCGAGATGGCGATCATCTTGGCGAACTGCCAAGCATACATCGAGGACGCGCCGATATAGAGCGCCTTGCCTGCACGCACCACGTCGTTCAACGCGTCCAGCGTTTCCTCCATTGGGGTCTTCGGGTCGAAACGGTGGATCTGATAGAGGTCGACATAGTCGGTGCCGAGGCGCTTCAGAGAATGGTCGATCGCCTCCATGATGTGCTTGCGCGATAATCCGCCTGCGTTGGCGCTGGTCCCCATCTGCCCGTGCACCTTGGTCGCGAGGACGACCTCGTGCCGTTTGGCGAAATCCTTCAAGGCGCGGCCGACGATCTTCTCGCTGACGCCTTGCGAGTAGACGTCGGCGGTGTCGAAAAAGTTGATTCCGCGCTCTATCGCTTCTTTGAGGAACGGCCGCGACGCCTCCTCATCAAGCACCCATTCACGCCATTTCGTCGAGCCATAGGTCATGCAGCCGAGACAAAGGCGCGAGACCTTCATGCCCGTCTTGCCAAATTGCGTGAGTTCCATTGGAAATGCCTCCAGTTGCGCAGGCGCTGTCGCTTGATAGGATCAGGGCGTCCTTGGTGCGTCATGACCGGGCTTGCGCCGGTAGGCCACGACTCCGGGAAAGCCGGCCAAACGGCGGGGCGTCTCCCCGATCATAGTTCGCGTTTGGCGATGCGCCAAGATGCGGCGCCTTGGAAGATTTCACATGGCCGTTACGTCGCAGGCGCCAAATTGGGACTTCTGGGTCGATCGCGGCGGCACGTTCACGGACGTGATCGGACGCGATCCGCACGGCGCCTTGCACGCGCGAAAGTTGCTATCGGAAAGCCCCGCCTATGCCGACGCCGCGGTGCAGGCGATCCGCGATCTGCTGGGATTAGCGGCGGCTGCGCCGATCCCTGTTGATACAATCGGCTTCGTCAAGATGGGCACGACGGTCGCCACCAATGCGCTGTTGGAGCGGGCAGGCGAACGTACCCTGCTGGTGACCACGCGGGGCTTTCGCGATGCGCTGGAGATCGGCTATCAGGCACGGCCAAAAATTTTTGCGCGCAACATCGTCAAGCCGGAGCAGCTCTATTCCCGCGTTGTCGAAGTCGCCGAGCGCGTGCTCGCCGATGGGACGATCGAGCAAGCGCCGGACCTCGATCAAGTTCGCGCCGACCTGATAAGCGCTAGGGCCGAGGGCTTCGACGCCGCCGCGATCGTGTTCATGCACGCCTACCGCTATCCCGAGCACGAGCGAGAGGTCGCGAGAATCGCGCGCGAAATATTCGCTCAAGTGTCGGTCAGCCACGAATGTTCGGCACTGGTCAAGCTGGTTGGTCGCGGCGACACCACCGTGGTTGACGCCTATCTGTCGCCGATCCTTGCCCGCTATGTCGCACGCGTCAGCCGCGAACTCGACGTCGAGCGCACAGGCGCGCGGCTGATGTTCATGATGTCGTCGGGCGGTCTCACATCGGCCAATCTGTTTGCCGGTAAAGACGCGATTCTCTCCGGCCCCGCAGGCGGCGCGGTGGCGATGGCGATGACTGCGCAGAGCGCCGGATTCCCGCGCGTGATCGGCTTCGACATGGGCGGCACGTCGACCGACGTGGCGCATTTCGACGGCGAGTACGAGCGCGCGTTCGAGACTGAAGTCGCGGGCGTCAGGATGCGCGCGCCGATGATGAGCATTCACACGGTGGCCGCGGGGGGAGGGTCGATCCTGCGATACGATGGCGCTCGCTTTCGCGTCGGCCCGGAATCCGCCGGCGCCGATCCCGGCCCGAAAGCCTACCGGCGGGGCGGCCCACTCGCGGTGACCGACGCCAATGTGATGACTGGTAAGTTGATTCCTGACCTGTTCCCTCGGATATTTGGCCCTGCCCACGACGAGCCGCTCGATGCGGAGGCGGTGCGCGACGCCTTTGCGGCATTGGCGCATGAAATAGGCGACGGACGCTCGCCCGAGCAGGTCGCCGACGGTTTTCTCGCGATCGCGGTCGCGAAGATGGCGGAGGCGATCAAGAAGATTTCGGTCGCACGCGGCTACGACGTGACGCGCTATGCGCTCAACTGTTTTGGCGGCGCCGGCGGCCAGCACGCCTGCGATGTCGCCGATGAACTGGCGATCGAAACCGTGCTGATCCATCCGCTGTCCTCGCTGCTGTCGGCCTATGGGATGGGCCTCGCCGACATCGGCGCGCATCGTGGACAGGCGGTTGAAGGCGAGCTTTCCGACGCGACGCTGGCGGGATTGGCGTCGCTGGTCGAGCGGCTCGGCGAGGACGCGCGGGGCGAAGTGGCGGGGCAGGGGGTCGCGGCGGACTCGATCGTGCTGCGCGCGCGCGCGCAACTGCGCTATGCCGGCTCGGACACCGCGCTCGAGGTGGATGTCACTGACGATTCAACCATGCGCGCCGCGTTCGAGGATGCGCACAAGGCGCGCTTTGGCTTCATCGATCGCGCTAAACAGATCGTGCTGGAATCGGTCAATGTCGAGGCGACCGGCGGCGCGGCGCGCTTTGTCGAAACGGCGCAGTCCATGTCCGAGCCTCAGACGCCGGCGCCGGATCGCGCGGCGCGCTTTTTCTCGCACGGCGCTTGGCGCGACGCGCGCGTTTACCGCCGCGATAATTTCACCCGCGGCGCTGTTGCAGTGGGGCCGGCGCTGATCGTCGAGCCGCATCAGACAATCGTGGTCGAGGAGGGTTGGAGCGCCGAGGTTACCGCCAAAAACCATGTCGTGATGCGGCGCGTGAAGAAGGCGGTGCGACGCGAGGCGGTTGGCGCCAAGGCCGATCCGGTGATGCTCGAAATCTTCAACAATCTGTTCATGTCGATTGCTGAACAAATGGGCGTGACGCTACAAAATACGGCTTATTCCGTGAACATCAAAGAGCGGCTCGACTTTTCCTGCGCCGTGTTCGATGCGGAGGCGCGGCTGGTCGCCAACGCGCCGCACATGCCGGTGCATCTAGGCTCGATGGACCGCTCGGTTGAGACGATTATTCGCCTCAACCAAGGCCGCATCAGCGCGGGCGACGTGTTTGCGCTCAATGCGCCCTATAATGGCGGCACGCATCTGCCCGATATTACGGTTTGCACGCCGGTGTTTGACGACGCGGGCGAACACATATTGTTCTGGGTCGCCTCGCGCGGCCATCACGCCGATATCGGCGGCGTGTCGCCGGGCTCGATGAGCCCGCTAGCGACCAACATCCACGAAGAAGGCGTCTATATCGACAATTTAAAGCTGGTCGAGGGCGGTCGCTTTCGCGAGCAGGAAATCTATGAACTTCTTGGCTCCGGCGCCTATCCCGCGCGCAATCCGCTGCAGAATGTCAACGATCTCAAGGCGCAGATCGCCGCCAACGAGAAGGGCTCACGCGAACTCAGGCGCATGACGGATGCGTTCACGCTCGATGTCGTGCGCGCCTACATGGGTCATGTCCAGGATAACGCGGCCGAGAGCGTGCGGCGCGTGCTGGATAGGTTGATTGACAGCGAGTTCTCGCTGGAGACCGATCAGGGCGCGACAATCAAGGTGAAGATCCGCGTCGACAGGGCCGCGCGCGAGGCGACGGTCGATTTCACCGGCACGTCAGCGCAGCGCGAGGATAACTTCAACGCGCCGGAGCCGGTGGCCCGCGCGGCGGTGCTCTACGTGTTTCGCGTGATGGTTGACGACGAAATCCCCATGAACGCCGGCTGCCTCCGTCCGATCCGCATCATTATCCCCGAGGGCTCGATGTTGAGCCCGCGCTATCCCGCCGCTGTGGTCGCCGGCAATGTCGAGACGTCGCAGGCGGTGACCGACTGTT
>JAYTRP010000027.1:0-2402 GCA_043746145.1 Hyphomicrobiales bacterium
GTACATTGAGGGCGCCGCTTTTCACGAGCTCGTAGAGCGCTGGAAATATCATTTTACATGCGAGAGCGCCGGTGATTCCAAATATGACACGCGCATCTGAACGGGTAGTGGACATAACGTTTCTCCCTTTGGCGGGCGAGCGGCGACGCCGTCCCGTCAGTCGCCTTCGATACTTTAGTAGCGCGGAAGGTGACATACTTGGCGGCCGGAATGTTTCGCTGCTTCCTCAATTCGCCGTTGACGCGGAATCCGCGCCTCAAGTCACTTTATATTGATAAATCCAGGCCCGGCGACGCCGACCTTTGAGCCCTTCAAAATTCGCTAGGCGAATCGCGCGACAGTGTGATTGTAACTATATTATGCAAGCGTCTCGGGCGCTTCACTACTATGCGCGATCGGAGACGCGGCTTTACCACCAAGAAGCAGCCGACCTTTGCGCCGGAACGAGGTTCGCGAAAATGGTCGCCGTCTGGTAAATGCATAGGCTGAGGCTTGCGGTGACAGCGTTCACGATATCGGACTGCACAAGTTCAGGCCTTTCAAATGTCGGATGGCAGTCGGCCCGCGAAGTCCAGAAAGGCGCGATAGAAAGGCTTCCGCGTTCGCGCATTCGGGGAATTCGGACTGCTGCTGTCCGCAATCCGTCCGTCACGGCTTGAGCCTTGCGGTCGCATTAACGGAAATCGCGCTTGACCAACCAACGCGGCGCGCTCTCGCGTTAGCTTCGATGTAAATCGCTTATCGCGGCTTCAACTTCAGAATCTCTCGCGCCTCGCCCGGAGTTGCGACCTGCATGCCGATGTTCTCAATGATCTGGCGGGCACGCTCGACGAGCTGACCGTTTGTGGCGAAGACGCCTCGGGAGAGATAAAGATTGTCTTCAAGGCCGACCCGGACATTGCCGCCGAGCAGCGCGGATTGCGCCATCATCGGCATCTGTTCGCGGCCAATTCCGAACGCGGCCCAGATTGACCCAGGGGACATCAGGGAACTTTGGTAGATCATGGTCTGCGCGCTAGCCGGGGCGCCCCAGAGCACGCCGAGAACCATTTGGAAGAAGGGCGGCCCAGAAATCAAACCCTCCTTTACGAGAGCGTTTCCAAACAGGATATCGCCGGCGCTGAACACCTCCAACTCCGGTTTAATATTGAGTTCTTGGAAGCGTTTCGCCATGGCGCGAAGTGTGCGGGTTGTGTTGAGGTAGACGAATTCCATCGGCCCCTCGACCTGATTGCCCGTGGTGATATCGAGCGACGCCATCTCGGGAAGACATTGCTCGAGGTGGCGCATGCGCTCGGCGGCGGGGATGATGTCGCTCTCTGGCAGCGCGCGCGACTCATCCTCCGGGTCCGGAAGCAAGAAGGCTCCCAGGCCGCAAGTAAGATTGATGATTATATCCACGCCGCTGGAGCGTACGCGGTCTACGACTTGTTTGAACAGCGCCGGGTCGCGGCTACCTTTGCCAGTGTCGGAATCGCGAACATGGATATGCACGACGCTGGCGCCCGCTTTGGCGGCTTCCAGGCACGAGGCGGCAATTTGCGCCGGCGTCACCGGCATCGCGGTATGTCGCGGATTGAAGGGCGCGTTGCCTGTGATGGCGCAAGTGAGGATGACTTTCCGGCTCATCATTCTTCCCATTCGAGGTTGCCGCTAACCGAAATCAATTCGCCAGTGACCTTCCGCGCCGCGTCGGATGCGAGAAAAGCGACCATATCGGCGAGCTCTGAAGGCTCGATCTGCACGTGCATCGATATATGTTTCAGGTAGCCCGCCTCGACTTCAGCGATCGTGGTTCCGCTCTCGCTGGCTTTCGCCGCGACAATGCCGCGCATGCGGGCATTGTTGATCATACCAGGCAAAATGGCGTTGCAGCGGATATTGAACGGACCGAGTTCGCGAGCCGCGTTCAGGGTCAAGCCTTCGACGCCGAATTTCGAAACGACATACGCAGTTCGGTTTGGCAAGCGGGTGCGTGTCGACCCCGTGGAGAAATTGACGATGGCGCCGCCGCCGTGACGCTTCATGCCGGAAATAACTTCGCGCATGCAAAAGAACATGCCGCTCAAATTGACCTGCAAACTCTGCTGCCATTCCTCGGGAGTGATGTCCTCGATCGCCGCGCGAGGCCCGGCGATACCCACATTGTTCACCAGCACTGTCACGTCGCCCATATGGTCGCGCGCCTCTCGAAAGACACGCGCCACCGCCTCGTGATCCCCAACATTAGCCAGCGTACCAGTCATTCCAGGGTTGGCGGCAAGGGTTTGGGCGAGCGGTTCGGGGCGGACGTCGCAGATGTGAACGAGGTCGCCGCGCAAGGAAAAGCGTTCCGCGATCACCCGACCAACGCTGTCCGCGCCTCCGGTAACGACGACTTTGTCGACCAAGTTTACCCCCCC
>JAYTRP010000028.1:0-7571 GCA_043746145.1 Hyphomicrobiales bacterium
GTCGGCGGCCATCCGCGCCTGACGATGCGCCGTACGGACAACCTGCAATCTGGGCGCATCGAGCGCGACGAACCTGGCGTTCGCGACAACGAGGGCGCGCTCGCGGTGGCGCTGGACCTGATTCGATCGCAGTTCCCCGCCGCCGACATTGCCGCGATCGGCCACAGGATCGTGCATGGGGGAATGAAATATGACGCCCCCGCGCTCATCGACGATGCCGTGCTCGCCGAGCTTGAGGCGCTGGATCCCTGGGCGCCGCTTCATCAGCCTCATAATATCGCGGGCGTTCGCGCGGCGCAGGCGCAATTTCCAAGAGCGGCGCAAGTCGCCTGTTTCGACACCGCTTTCCACCGCGGCCAAACCTTCGTGTGCGATGCCTACGGCCTGCCTCGCTCATTCTACGATGAAGGCGTGCGCCGTTACGGCTTCCACGGGCTTTCCTATGATTTCGTGTCGGCGCGGCTCGCCGAAATCGCGCCCGACGTCGCGAAAGGCCGGGTGGTGATCGCGCATCTAGGCAACGGCGCCTCGATGTGCGCGCTTAACGCAGGCCGATCGGTGGCCTCCACCATGGGCTTCTCAACCCTCGATGGGCTTCCGATGGGCACGCGGGCCGGGCAGATCGACCCGGGAATTCTGCTCTATCTGCTCCAGTCGCGCGGCTACGACGCCAACGCGCTGAGCGACCTCCTCTACAAACGCTCCGGCCTTGTCGGTCTGTCGGGAATCTCGAACGATCTGCGCGAAGTCGAGGCGGCGGGGACCGCGCCGGCGAAAGAGGCGATCGACTATTTCGTGCATCGCATTCGCTATGAACTTGGCGGCTTGGCGGCGACGCTGGGGGGGCTGGACGCGCTGGTCTTCTGCGGCGGCATCGGCGAGAATTCCGCCTCGATCCGCGCGGCGGTGCTCCAAGGCATGGATTGGCTGGGCCTAACCTGCGACCCCGCACGCAACCTCGCGCACGAGACTTTCATCTCGCCGTCGGGCTCTCGCACAAGCGCGCTGGTCATCCCGACGAACGAAGAATTACGCATAGCGCAACTCACTGCCGCGCTTGGGCTCGGATGGCGCGCCGCGTGAAGGGTTTGTTTACGCAACGCTCCCCACAATCGCATCTCCTGACGACGCATGGAAACGCACGTGCTGGTAAATCCGCTTGGTTACGCAGTCCCAGTCTCCCCCGTCGCGCCGGTCTCCAGAATCGTGGCGAAGAAGACCAAGGCCGCTGGTAAGTCGGCGGATGCGGCGCGTTCCGCCACGCACGAGGCGCGGCCAGCGACGATGAGGGCTTCGCACAACACGCGGGCGGCTCTCGACGACATGAAACTTGGGGGCTGAGCCGCGCGCTCGGACGCCTTTATCGAGATGGCGCTGGCGCCGTGTTGACTTGACTGCTGGTATGACCAGGACAAGCTCGGTGAGGACGGCGCCGATGGCGCTTAAGTTAGCGTTGATAAGGCGGAGCCTTTAAGCGCGGTTGCCTCGATGAGGCTAGGCCATTCGATCCGAGCGGGCCCGCAGCGCCGGTCGACGTTTGCTTCGAACTTCGACATTTTGGTGTTTGCACGATGCCCGCCAACCCCCAACATTAACGCTATTGACGAGGCGCAAGCCTAGGCTTATCTCAGTGTTCTCTTTTTGTTCTGGAGACACGCATGCGCGCGTCTTCGCGACAGGCCGACAGTTTCGAACGCGTAACGGTGGCGCGTGAACTCGGCGCCCGCTTCGCCGATCGGATGGTTCCGCGTGACGCCCGACGTGGCCGTGGCGCTGCGTCCAATTCGACCGGCCGATTTGAAATGCTTCAGCGCGAAGACGTCGACGACGGCTGGGAGCGCGAAGACGAGGTCGAGTCTGCCGTAACCGAAGTGACGATGGAGCGGGCGCGCACCATCATTACGCGCAACGACTCGCCCGATATTTCGTTCGACCGTTCGATCAATCCTTATCGCGGCTGCGAACATGGCTGCGGCTATTGTTATGCGCGCCCAACCCACGCCTATCTCGGGCTATCCGCGGGACTGGACTTCGAGCGCAAGTTGGTCGTCAAGGAGAACGCGGCGACGCTGCTAGAGAAGGAACTTGCGGCGCCGAAGTACAAGCCTGCGGTCATCGCGCTTGGAGCCAATACAGACGCCTACCAGCCAATCGAGCGTCGCTACCGAGTGACCCGCTCGGTGCTGGAGGTGCTTGCTCGCGCGAAGCATCCGGTCGGCATCGTGACCAAGTCCGATCTCGTCATCCGTGATATCGACATTCTGGCGCCGATGGCTCGCGAGGGACTGGCGAAAGTGTACATCTCGGTCACCACGCTCGACCGCGATGTCGCCCGCCGGATGGAGCCGCGGGCGCCGACTCCAGCACGGCGACTGGAGGCGATCAGGCGTCTCACCGAGGCAGGAATCCCAGTCGGCGTGATCGTCGCGCCGATCGTCCCGGCGGTGAACGATACCGAGGTCGAGGCGATTCTTGGGCGCGCTTATGCCGCCGGCGCGAGGGAAGCTGGATACGTGACGCTGCGACTGCCGCTTGAATTACGCGAACTGTTCCGCGAATGGCTCGCCGTCAATTTCCCCGACAAACTCAAGCATACAATGGCGCTTGTCCAATCCATGCACGGCGGCAAGGATTATGAGTCGCAATGGGGTCGGCGCATGGCTGGCTCGGGACCTTATGCCTGGATGATTGGACGTCGGTTCGAGATCGCGGCGCAAAAGCTGGGGTTCCGAGAAAAAGGGATTAGCTTGCGTAGCGATCTGTTTGTACCGCCGCGTCCCAGCAGCGCTGAAATCGGACAACAATTGTCGCTCTTTTGAGCGTTGCTCGCCGCTGCCCAATCGCGGAGAGTTCACAGGAAAAGTGTTGTCGCCAACCTTCGGCCTCCCGTTAACTTCTTCCGCAAATGCGGAAGAAATTGTTTTAAGCACTCGCGCGTAACGGCACTTGCACCGGGGTCTCACGCCGTCGAAGGGCGTCCTCGCGGCGCGCGATGTAATCTCGCGTGCGCGGCACGACATCCTCGCGCTTAGCGAGCTGAATCTGAAACACCATATTGCCATCGATCCGGAACGCTGATTCCGAACCGGCGAGATAGAACTCCCACATCCGGCAGAAGCGTTCGTCGTACATCGCCTTCGCCTCGTCGCGATGCTCCACGAAGCGCTCGCGCCAGACTTTCAGCGTGTCGGCGTAGTGTAGTCGCAATATCTCCATGTCGGTTACGTAAAGACCACAACGCTCGATTGACGCCAAAACTTCCGACAGCGCCGGGATGTAACCGCCGGGAAAAATGTATTTGGCGATCCACGGATTTGTGGCGCCTGGCTTGCTGCTACGGCCAATCGCATGCAGCAGCATGACGCCATCATCGGTCAGAAGCCGCCGAACATGGCTGAAATACTCGTCGAACGCTGCGGCGCCGACATGTTCGAACATGCCGACCGAGACGATCCGGTCGAACTTGCCCTCGACATCGCGGTAATCCTGCAGCCGAAAATCGGCGTGATCCGCAATGCCTGCATCGGCGGCGCGCTGAGTCGCGATCGCGTGCTGCTCGCTTGAGAGCGTCACGCCGACCACCTGTGCGCCGACGTTTTGCGCGAGATAGAGCCCCATTCCGCCAAAGCCGCAGCCTATGTCGAGCACGCGATGGCGGTCGTCGATCAGCATCTTGGCGGCGATATGCCGTTTCTTGGCAAGTTGCGCCTCTTCCAGGCTTTGGCCCGGTCGCTCGAAATAAGCGCAGGAATACTGCCTGTCGCTGTCGAGGAACAGGTCGTAGAGACGATGGTCGAGGTCGTAATGACTGGAAATATTCCGCCGAGCCCGTACGGGGTCATTGCGCTGGTGGAGCCGTCGCATTGCGATTCGGGCCGCGTCCCACCACTTCACCCAGCGCGGCGCGAGGCCCGCTTTTAGGTTCGACGCCCCTAAGGCGATCAAATCATAAACGTCGCCTCGGGTCTGTAGTAAACGCCCATCCATATACAATTCGCCAAAAGCGAGTTCTGGATCACGCAATAGGTCCCAAACCGCCGCTTTATCGACGAATTTAACCGCGATATCCGGACCCGAGCCATCGCCAAAGCGCATCAAGGCGCTGTCCGCAAACTCGATCTCGATGCGTCCTTTTCGGATAAGTCCGTTCAGGACACGGGAAATTAACGCACTCATGGCCCCACTCCTACGCCATAAGGTTACCCGCGAAGGTCACCGACGTCGCGTCAAACCTCAACTGTTAATTAATGTTTAAGAACGGATTTTCCGTTTTGCAAGGCAAACGCTGTTAAGGCGTACGCATATGCTTAACGCCCGTCTCCTTTGAGTTCGGGCGTTTTCATTGACAACAAGCGCCCGTCTGCCTATCTCAGCGCCGCCGTGTCCGACGCTCGACGCGCCGGTTTTCCGGGCCTTTGAACTGCGCCAGTTGCATGGGCGCTAGGCCTATTACCGCAGGGCGGGAACGGCAGCGGCGCCGGAAAGGTCGGAAATGCTCGGGACGGTTCTCAAAAAAGTTTTTGGCTCGGCCAATGATCGTCGCCTGAAAGGCTATCGACCGAGGATCGCCGCCATCAACGCGCTCGAGAGTGAATATTCGGCTCTCAGCGACGAGCAATTGCGTTACAAAACTTCTGAATTCCGCGCTCTGCTCGCGTCGGGCAAAACGCTCGACGATCTTCTCGTTCCCGCCTTCGCCACGGTTCGCGAGGGCGCGAAGCGAGCGCTCGGCCAGCGCCATTTCGACGTCCAGTTGATCGGCGGCATGGTTTTGCACGAGGGCGCGATCGCCGAAATGCGCACCGGCGAGGGCAAGACGCTCGTCGCGACACTCGCGGTCTACCTCAATGCGTTGGCTGGCAAGGGCGTCCACGTCGTCACCGTCAACGATTACCTTGCGTCGCGCGACGCCGGCTGGATGGGCCGCATCTACGAATTCCTCGGCATGACTGTCGGCGTGATCGTCCACGGGATTGAAGACGAGGATCGCCGTCGCTCCTACGCCGCTGACGTAACCTACGGCACCAACAACGAATTTGGTTTCGACTACCTTCGCGACAACATGAAATACGACATGTCGCAGATGGTCCAGCGCGGCCATGAATTTGCGATCGTCGACGAGGTCGATTCGATCCTGGTCGACGAGGCGCGCACACCGCTGATCATATCTGGGCCGTCCGAGGACCGTTCGGGCCTCTATGCCGCGGTCGATACGATCATTCCGCAGTTGTTGCCGGAAGACTATGATATCGACGAGAAACAGCGCGCCGTCAGCCTTACCGACAAGGGCAATGAGCACGCGGAAGCGCTGCTGCGCACCCTCGGCGCGCTCAAAGAAGGGTCGCTCTACGAGGCCGCCAACGCGACGCTGGTGCATCACGTCAATCAGGCGTTGCGCGCGCGCAAACTGTTCCAGCGCGATAAGGACTACATCGTCCGCAACGGCGACGTGGTGATCGTCGATGAATTTACCGGCCGCATGATGCCGGGCCGACGCTATTCGGAAGGGCTGCACCAGGCGCTCGAGGCCAAGGAGCAGGTAACCGTCCAGCCGGAAAACGTGACGCTCGCTTCGATCACCTTCCAGAACTACTTTCGCCTTTATAAGAAGCTGGCCGGCATGACCGGAACGGCTGCCACCGAGGCGGACGAGTTCGCCGAGATCTACAAGCTGATCGTCGTGGAGATCCCGACCCACCGCGCCGTTTCTCGGCTCGACGAAGACGATGAGGTTTACCGCAGTGGAGCCGAGAAGCTCAAATCGGTGGTGCGCGAGATCGAGACAGCCGCGGAGCGCCTGCAACCGATGTTGGTTGGCACGACTTCAATCGAAAAATCGGAGCAGCTCGGCGAATTTCTGGAGACGAACGGCTTCAAACGGATCGACTTTACCGACCCCTCCGCGTTGCGGCCCCTCTATGCCGCCGCCCGCGCCGGCAAGGCGTCGCGCTCATTTGCAATTCTAAACGCCCGTTTTCACGAGCAGGAGGCGTTCATCATTGCCGAAGCCGGCGTACCAGGGGCGATCACGATCGCCACCAACATGGCGGGCCGCGGCACTGACATCCAGCTTGGCGGAAATATCGAGATGCGGCTGCGCCAGGAGGTCGACCCCAATGCCTCCGAGGCCGAGCGCGCGATCAAGGAAGCCGAGATTCGCGCGGAGGTGACTGATCTCAAGAAGCGCGCGATCGACGCGGGCGGCCTGTACATTATCGGCACCGAGCGCCATGAAAGCCGGCGCATCGACAACCAGTTGCGTGGCCGGTCCGGCCGCCAGGGAGACCCGGGGCAGTCCAAGTTCTTCCTGTCGCTGCAGGACGACCTGATGCGCATCTTCGGGTCCGAGCGCATGGACGCGATGCTGAAGCGGCTCGGCCTCAAGGAAGACGAGGCGATCGTTCATCCCTGGATCAACAAGGCGCTCGAGAAGGCGCAGCAGAAGGTCGAGGCGCGCAACTTCGACATCCGCAAGAACATCCTTAAGTTCGACAATGTCATGAACGACCAGCGAAAGGTCATCTTCGAGGACCGGCGCAAGATGATGGCGCAGGAGTCGCTCGAACAGACGATCGCCGATATGCGTACCGGCGTAATCGACGATCTCGTCGCCAAGCATGTTCCGCATGACGCGTATCCCGAGGCTTGGGACGTTGCGGGCCTAAAGGCGGAGGTTTCCGCAAAGCTGAACCTCGACTTGCCGGTCGATGCCTGGGCTAAAGAAGAGGGAATCGCGGACGAGGAAATGGCGGAGCGCCTGCACAAAGCGACCGACGTCGCCTATGCCGAGCGCGTAGAGCGCAATTCCGCGGAGGCGATGCGTTACGTCGAGAAGCAGGTCGTACTGCAAACCCTCGATCATCTCTGGCGCGATCACCTCGTGACGCTCGACCACTTGCGACAGGTGATCGGATGGCGCGGCATGGCGCAACGCGATCCGCTGAACGAATATAAATCTGAGGCGTTCGAGCTATTCCGGCAACTGATCGAGCAGTGGCATGAGGGCGTGACCGCGCAGATGATGCGCATCGAGGTGCGATTCCAGGCGCCCGAACCACCGCCGCCCGCCATGCAATTCCAGCATCTGGACCCCGTCAGCGGGATCAATGAAGCCGACCTTGGCGATCTTCGCGAGCCCATCAGCATGGGCTTTGGATCAGACGAAGGCGCGACTTCCCAGGGCAACGACTCGCTTACTTTGGTCGAGCGCGACCCGTTGGACGAGCGAACCTGGGGGCGGGTCGGCCGAAACGAGCTTTGCCCATGCGGTTCCGTCTGGTGTACATCGCGATATCGGGGTTATCCGCCGGCGCTTCACCCGTCTCGGCCGCTTCTTCAACCGTGCCATCTTTGCGATAGACGCGTGCACCGCGCAATTGCACAACTTCGCTATCGGCTTCGTAGGAGAACGCATACTCGCGGGCTTGTGCGGCGCCGGTATCGGTCAGCGGCTGAAACACCACTTGATGAAAGCGACTCGCAAGACCGTTGTCGAACACGGTCGTCACTTGGAGGTCGACCAAGCTGCGGCGATTATCACTACCCGCGGGCGCGTCACGGCCGGCCAAAAA
>JAYTRP010000029.1:0-2395 GCA_043746145.1 Hyphomicrobiales bacterium
CACGAGTTCGGTCAGTTTGTCGCTCAGTCCATGTGACCGGTAAAAGCCACGGTAGGGTTCAGCTTTCAGCGCGTCCGGATCGAGGCAGGTCACCAGCGCGTCCAGATACTCGGTCTGGCTCGCGTAGAGCGGCAACTCGAGGCGCCGGCACAGCCAACCAGCAAGGCCTATGTGGTCGGGATGGCAGTGCGTGACGAGCACGCGCTTTAGCAGCCGGCCTTTAAGCGGCCCTGCAAGCCAAGCTTCCCAGAGTTCGCGCGTAGCGGAATTGTCGATCCCGGTGTCGATCAGCGTGAAGCCGTCGCCGTCCTCGATCAAATAGACGTTGACGTGGTCGAGCCGGAACGGCAGCGGCAGACGCAGCCACAAAATCCCCTCCGCGACCTCAATTGTCTTCAACTGTTCCGGCGGATTGGGAAATCGAAAATCGAGCGCGAGCATCACGGCGGAACTCCAGAGCAGGTCTGACGTGGTAATAATCAGACATCATTTATATATGTCCTTTTTCGCCACGCGCGAGCGTCGGCTGCTTTGAGCTGCTTTGATCTCGGCTTAGGGCTGAATTGACCTAGGCTTGAATTTGGTGCGAGAGACGCCCGATTGATAATTGGGAGTTGCGACGCATGATCGAACCCGTCGATGTCCTGGGATTGGGCAATAGCCTGATCGACATCATCGCCCTGACAGATGATCCCTACCTGCAGGCCCAGGACATGTTGAAAGGCGCGATGACGCTGATCGACGAGGATCGGGCGGAGGCGCTCTATTCGGCTCGCCTCAAGCCAACCATCATGTCGGGCGGCTCGGCCGCCAACACCATCGTCGGCGTCGCATCGTTCGGCGTAAAGGCCGCCTATATCGGCAAGGTCAAACAAGATGAACTCGGCGTGGTGTTTGCGCGCGACATCCAGGCAAACGGCGTACATTTCGTGACGGAGCCCGCGCGGCATGGTCCTGCGACAGGACGCTGCTTCGTCTATGTGACGCCGGATGGCGAGCGAACGATGAACACGTTTCTGGGAGCGAGCTCCTACCTCTCGCCCGACGATTTCGACGAGGATCAAATTCGCGCCGCCCGCTTCGTCTATCTCGAAGGCTACATGTGGGATCGACCGGCGGCGAAAGAGGCGTTCCGCAAAGCGGGTCGCGTCGCCCGCGCGGCCGGAGCCAGGGTCTCGCTCACTCTGTCGGACTCTTTCTGCGTCGATCGCTTCCGTGGCGAGTTCCTCGACCTGATCCGCACGGGCGTCGTCGACACGATCTTCGCCAACAGCGACGAGGCGCTATCCCTCTACAAGACGCCGCATCTCCACGAGGCGCTGGACGCGCTAGCCGCTGATGGCGTGCTCGCCGTCGTAACGCGCTCGGAGAAGGGCTCGGTGATTGTGCAGGGAGACGATAAGATCGAGGTTCCCGCCTTTGCGATCCGGCAACTCGTCGACACGACGGGCGCCGGCGATCTGTTCGCGGCAGGCTTCCTTGCCGGGCTGGCGCGTGGGGCCGATCACGTGACCTGCGCGCGCTTGGCGGCGCTGGCGGCGAGCGAGATCCTCCAGCACATAGGCGCACGGCCAGCCGTGTCGCTGGCAGCGCTTGCTCGCGAGAACGGTCTGGCATTGTAACGCGCTTCGCCTGCTCCAGGCAGCGCCCACCATCGACGGCGAGAGTTAGTCTGGCCGTCCTGCGATGAACGCCTTGAATTCGCCGAGCGATGCGAAGCGATAGGCTCCCTGCTCCGTTTCGGCTTCGATCGTGCCATCGGAAAAGATCATGTAATTGGCGCCGCCAGCGCTGTAGCGGCCGACTAAGGTCGGCGGGGCTTCGGGATGCGCGATCGCATGTTCGACCTCGTGCAGCGTCGGCAGCCGGCCGGAGCGGTTCTCGTTCACGGCTTCATCGGCCAACGGTTCAGCGCGGACCGGATCGTCGATCGAGGGCGCGGACGTAGGCTCTTCAGCCGGCGTGACGTCGATCAGCGGCTCCTCTCGCGCAGGCTCCGGCCGGCGCGGGCGGCTCGGCTGGCCAAGGGCGTCGACGCGGCGAATTAAGGCAGCGATCGAAAACACAATAAACGCTGAACTTATCGCAATCGCGCCGCACGCGGCATAAAGCATGCCCATCTCGGTCGGCAGCAGGTCGACGCTGGTTACCAGCGCGCCGCCGCCTGCCGCAAATAGAATTACACCCAGTAAAATTACGACGATCACCATCGGCCTCAACTTTCGCGAGTTTGTGTCGAAACCCGACTTTGTGTCGAAACCACAGGGAACGCCTCGGTGTCAAAGCTGCGGGATAATCGGACGCGGGGGCAACTCGCGACGGCGACGCGAGTTGCGATCGCGCCGGCGTCGGTTTAACAATGCCTGCGCTTGCGTCGCAGGTATCGGAAACGCCG
>JAYTRP010000030.1:0-7563 GCA_043746145.1 Hyphomicrobiales bacterium
CGCGGCAATGTCTGCTCCCTACGGAAATTAAACGAGAAAATGGTCCGGGACGGCCCTGTATGATGTTCGATCGCCTCTACGCCGACCGGTGTATGACGACGGCGCCGATTATGACGCATGGCGCGCCTTTCGGACTTTGAAGGAGATCAGCACGTCGAGATTGACCCTCGAGGGTTGAATGCTTCGGCATGCGAGAGGAAGTCGGCGATTTCCGTATCAATGATGTGCTGGGCGTAGCCTAAACCAGGCCCCGCCTGCACCATCGCGGTTGCGTCCACGTCGATCTGAGTCCCGGATGGCTGGCTGCGAGAACCTCGCGCTCGAAGTTCGGAGCAAAGTTGATGACGAAAGTGTAACCGCGCTTGTTCATCAGAGGAACGATATTACGCTCCGTGATGATCTGCGGCAGTTGGAATAGCGGTGGCAGGAAAGCGTGCGATTGCAGTGGATCAAAGAAACAAATTCCACTTCACGGCAAATAGCCAATTTGGCTTTTCCTGAGCGGGAATGAGGTTGCTGGAATCAGACAAGATTTTGACGGACGGGCATCCGATACCACGCGAACCACCAACCAAAGCAAGCTCTAATATTTGTCGGCGCAACCTTTTACCAACCAACTAACCTCGATGCGATTTCCGCAAACGAGATCTTGAGCTGGGGAATTTCGAGCATTTGGCGATACGGTTGGGCAGTTCCTGCAAGGCTCCGAAGGGACGCAGCCAGCAGCAATAGGCGTCGCGGCTCCAGAAGGCAGCGAGGCCGCCGTCGAAAACCACAGAATGAAGATCAGCGGCGCATCAGGAAATTGTCCCAACGGAAATCGGTCCGCAGGGCGCTGAGAAACGACAAGACGTTGACGACCGAGAGTTGGGTCTGCGCGTACCAACCAATCCAGACTAATTGAAGATTAATACGCCCAACCGAAGTCGGTCGCAAAACACGGGTCGCCGGACCAGCCAGTCCTGGAAGGAGAAGATCAGGGTAAGAAGTCCGATCGCTGAAAGCAGGACCGCGATCTGCCTTGTTTTTGCAAGCCACATCGCGTGCCACATCCGAGTCTCGGACGCGCCGGCATCAGCGGGTGCGTTCGGCATTGACGCAACGACAGCGGCGATCCGCGCTGGCTTCAAGTAGCCTCGCTGACGGGTTGCGGATCTTGGAGGGTCGATTTGATTGCTACATACGAGTTGGCGAGCGATCCGACGACGAGAATATCGTTCGCAAAGCGCAGCGCCTGGCCGCGGGATCTACCGCGCGAATCTCCCTCTTCGGCGGAAGCTTGCACGAACAATTGTTCCGCGCGCCCGTTGCTTGACGTTTAAGCGCGCATTTCAGCGGCAGCTAACCGACGAGTGCAGCTTGGGGCTTCCATAGCTCGAGTCGTTCGAATTTATGAGATCAGTTGGAACTTGAACCGGGGACACCTGTTCCATCTCCCATCGTCGCAAGATCAGCGACCCTTTGGACTCAACCGATGAAAAAGACTGTTGCCGCTATTGTTGTTTGCACGTTGCTGGGCGGGGCGTCCGCCGTTTACGCTCAGTCCACGAACGCTGCGGGAAGCGCTGGATCTGGAGCGACCGATTCGACTGACATGATCTCGGGGCGTACAAGCGCGACCGAAAGCAAAAGCAATAATGCGCCGGGCACAATGGCGGGAACTCCCGTGCATTCGATCCCCTCGAACGCGCTTCCGGGTGATGCGAACGCGGACCAGAACGGCAAGTGAACTCAAGCTGCTAAAAGTAACCGATACCGCAGGTCAATCCCTGCGGTGAACTTCGTTGACTGTGCCTGCATCTGCTCCAAACCAGGGCGATATGCCAGTTCCCGACTTTTTGAGAACTATCGTGTCTCACTCACGAAAGACGGACGAGGCGCCGCGTATTTCTGGGTCATCGTCCTAATACTTGCACTGATCTGCCGATTGCGGCTGACCTTACCTCTTCGCAATTCTCAACAACGTAAAGAGCTTAAATGGCGCAACCTCGCGCTGCTCGACTAGTTTTGCCTGCGGGCGCTGGGCAAGCCAGTCGCCAACGGCGGCGTACGGAAATTGCGGCCGCCAGCCGAGCCATCCCGAGGCGCCTTCCATCATGGCCTCCACTCGGGCGCGAGGGCCGCTCAGTGCGGAGAAGTGGTTCATGATCACGATTTCCCCGCCGGGCCGCGTCACGCGCCACATTTCGTCAAGCGCACGAACGGGGTCCGGAACGACGCTAAGCACATAGGGAGCGAGCGTAACGTCAAACCTATCGTCGCCAAAGGTGAGTGCGCCGGCGTCCATTGTCAGCAGCGATTTCACCTGTTCTAAATCGTCGCGCGCCACACGCTCACGCGCCACATTCAACATGGGAACGCTGACATCAATCCCCGTAACGCGCGAGGTTTTCGGCAAAAGCCCGAGTTCAAGACCGGTGCCGACACCGACGACGAGTATTTCACCTCTCGCACCGCACGCCTCGCTTGCCGCCTGCGCGGCCGCCGATCGTCCCGGACGAAAAGGCATGTCGAACAGCAGATCGTAGACCGGCGCCCACCTGTTATAGGCAGCGTCGGTTGCGCTTTGGCCGATCGGCCGTAGGTGAGCAGAATGGCGAGGCGACAAAGGCTCCTCCCGCGGATTGGGAACTAACGCACAAATTGCCTGCCGGGTTCAACAGGTCGAAGCTGGAATCGGCGATCAAATGTTATTTGCTGGTGTTGGGCAACCCTGGGCGACGGATCGCATCCTCAAGCCGTATCGCGGCTGAACCGGGCTTGAGGGGCTTTGGCTGGCTCTCATGCGGCGCCCAGCCGCTGATCCACACAACCTCAAACGTCGCGCGCAGCCGACCATCGGCGTCAGCGAACCGATTCGCATAAATCTCCTGAGCCCGCGCAAAAATCTCGCGCCGGGCGGGGCTACGGCTACGTGCGATCAGTGCATTAGCAACGCCAAAAGCGCGTAGATCGCGCATCAAAGCGAAAATATCGGAATAGCGCACCACGATTCGATCGCTGTCAGTCACGGGCAGCGCAAAGCCGGCGCGCTGCAACAGCGCTCCCAAAGCGCGCACATCGGCAAAGGGCGCGATGCGCGGCGAGGCTCCGCCTGTCATCTCGCTCTCCGCCTCGAGCAAGCACTGACGCAACTCGGTCAGCGTTTCGCCGCCCGCAAGCGCCGCGACCAGCAGCCCGTCCGGCCGCAGCGCCCGGCGCATCTGGATCAACGCGCCGGGTAGATCGTCGACGTGATGCAGCGCAAACAGTGAAACTGCGAGGTCGAACCGCTGATCGGCGAACGGCAGCCGCTCGATATCGCCGATACACCCGGCAAAGGCGCCCTCGCCTAGGCTAGTGAGCGTCGGCGCCATCCGCGTAACCCTTAATGCGCGCCCTGCAAGCACACGCGCCGCGGCCGGCCCCGGAGTACCCAGATCAATCGCGTCGGCGAAATCGCGGCGCACCAGACCAAGCCGGTCGGCAAGATCTTCCGCCGCCCGAACAAGCAAAAAATCTGCGCCAGAACTCTCTGCTCCCGCCGCAACAGCGCGATCCAGGCGGCGCGCGAGCAAGGCGCGGTCGAACAATTTTGGCGGCGTTGTCGTCACGGCGCCTCCTATGCGCCCGCCGCGCCCTCGCGCCAAGCCATGATCGGCGCTATGATCGCAAAGATGAGCGTATTTACGGAGGACGAAGTCGCGCCGGCGCTATCGTCGAGCGAGCGTTTGCGGCGCGTATTCGGCAATGCGAGGCGCGTTGCGTTCAACGTGCTTTACCCGCCGACGTGCCTCGCCTGCCGCGCCGCGATCGCGCAAACCGACGCGCTTTGCCCTGTCTGCTGGAGTCGGATGGGGTTCATCGAGCGACCTTTTTGTGACCGGCTCGGGACGCCGTTCGAACACGATCTCGGGGAAGGCGTGCTCTCGGCCCGGGCGGTGGAGAGCCCGCCTGCATTTAATCGCGCACGTGCCGTCGCGCGCTTCGAGGACGGTCCGGCGCGGCGGCTGGTGCATCGGCTCAAATATTCCGATCGCGGCGAGCTGGCGCGGCCGATGGGGGCGTGGATGGCGCGCGCCGGCGCGGATCTCATCTTCGACGCCGACGTGATTACGTCGATCCCGCTGCATTTCAATCGCCTGTGGTTGCGCCAGTTTAATCAAGCTGGGGCGCTGGCGAGCGAGATCGCGAAAGCTTCGGGCAAGCCGTTTGAGCCGGACCTGCTGCGCCGAGTGAAGGCTACCCGCAGCCAAGTTGGCCTCACCCGCGAGCAGCGCGCCGACAACGTGCAGGGCGCGTTCAGGTCCTCGCCGGACGCGCCATCGCGGGGAAGGCGTGTCGTGCTGGTCGACGACGTGCTGACCTCGGGCGCGACCGCAAATGCCGCCGCGCGCGCCTTGCTGCGGGCGGGAGCAACCCGCGTCGATGTTCTCGTTTTTGCGCGTGTGGTCCAATGAATGCGTGACGGTACGGCGTGCCGTTGCTACATTTGTGTGACACACCATATTATCCGATGAGAGCCCGGAGACCCCAAGTGCCGTCGATCGTCATTTATACAAAATCGAGCTGCCCCTACTGCCACGCTGCTAAAGATTTATTGCATCGCAAGGGCATGCCGTTTCAGGAAATTAGCGTTGATGGCGATCGCGCGGGGCAGGCGGCGATGGCGGCGAAAGCGGGGGGAAGCTCGACGGTGCCGCAGATTTTCATTGGTGACCAGCATGTCGGCGGCTGCGACGATTTGCATGACCTCGACGCCCAAGGTCGTCTCGACCCAATGCTTGCTGGGTAAAACATGATAAAGTTTTCGCTGCGCTGCGAGCGCGGCCACGAGTTTGAAAGCTGGTTCCCCGATGGCGGCTCTTATGAGGAGCAGGTGCGCCGGGGATTTGTGCAATGTGTGGATTGCGATTCCACCCGAGTCACTAAAGCGCCAATGGCGCCTGCGGTATTGGGCGGACGCCGCGCCGAGCCGGCTCCGCCGTCGGAGATTCGCCCGACGCCGCTGATCGATGACCGCCAACGTGCACTTCGGACGGCGATGACGGCGATCAGGAAGGAAATCGAGGCTAATACTGACGACGTCGGCCCCAAATTTCCAGAACTCGCACGCGCGATGCATGCAGGTGACGAGCCGCAGCGTGCGATCCGCGGCCAAGCAAGCCTGAGTGAGGTGAAGCAATTGATTGAGGAGGGTGTGGGAATCGCGCCAGTGCCCATGCTGCCGGAAGAGGCGAATTAAGTCAGACCGATTGCGGCTGCACCATGCTTATTATTTTGCGACCGAAAATTCGGTCGCTTGTAAAACGGCGACGCCGATCATCGTTCGGATCGAGACCCGAAACGGCGCGAGCAGGCCCACACCTTCAACCGGCGCAAGCCAGACTTCCATATCCTTGTTCTCGGCCATGAATTGAGTCGATGGCCGGTCCTTTCGGTGCCCGGCTATCGGGGTATAGCGGACCGAGCAGACAGCGACCGGCCCGGAATACCCTTTTGCCTTGACGGTTCGCTCACCGATGTAAGTCAGAGTTATGTCGAAACGCGTCCAGCCGTCGAACACGGGAAGTGTGCGGTTGCATGCCGCCGATGAAGTGGGTTGAGCGCCTTTTGGCGCCGGGATTACGAAGGCGCCGATCGGATCGATTACGCCATGCGTGTCTTTTGCCGTCAGCGGAACGCGGTCCGGCCTGTCATCGAAAGGCGGCTCGATGTCGACGGCCTTCACGGTGTTAGCCGTAAGAGCCATCCGGATCGTGCGGGTCATCTTCGCGCTCGATGCGGTGGTGGAGAAGGTCGCGGGTTCGACTTTTCCGTCGACGATCAAGCCCTTGCCTACCGAGGCGCCGTGCGAATTGGAGACGACAGTCGCGAGTCCTGACATTCTCGCCTTGGCGTCAATCGCATATGTCGAGGGTGTCAGTTGCGCCTCCACATTCGCGACGCCGATTGGCAGGCCCATTAAGGAGACGTCGTAGTTGGCGCGCAGCGTATTCGCGTGCGCCAATACTGTAGCCGCCGCCATTGCCAGCGCCGTCCATCCCGACGTCCGCGCCAGCCTTGCGATCCCCATCGTAACACTCCTGATTCGTCGGACGACGAATAGCGCGAATCTGCGAATAAATCCGACGCTAACAAGGCGCTCGCGCTGCGCGTTAGGTCAGGGCTCGGCTACGCGGCCAGTCACGTCTTGGTCGCGCAGCAAATCACATCTTCGTCACGCAACAAGTTCTGTCTTTAGCGTGCAGCAAGTCAGGCCTTGGATGCGTAACAAATTCGGGCTTAGGATAAGAAAAAAATCGGTGTGAGCGCTCTGTCAGGGACTTGCGGCGCGGGCGCGGCAGGACGTAACCTCAACGCATGGTCGAGACGGTCATATCGATACGCCCCGCCCGTCTCGGCGACGAGTCGGGAATCGCCCGAGTTCACGACTCGGCGTGGCGCGACGCCTATCAAGGCGTCATCCCAGGCCGCGAACTCGAACGCATGATTCAGCGACGCGGTCCCGCTTGGTGGCGCCAAGCGATCCGGGGCGGCACCCGGCTCATGGTGCTCGATTTTGCCGACATTGTGGCTGGCTACGCGAGCTACGGCCGCAACCGCATGCCGGCGTTGGCCTTTAGCGGCGAGATCTTCGAACTTTACTTGGCGCCTGAATATCAGGGCGTCGGTCTTGGCCGGCGCATGTTCAGCGCGGCGCGCGCGGACATGGCCCAGCATGGTTATCTGACGTTTGTGGTATGGGCGCTGGGCGGCAACGATCGTGCGCTCGAATTCTATCGCCGCCTCGGTGGGTCAGTCGTTCGACGAGCTCAGGAGAGATTCGGCGCCGAGACTCGGGAACGCGTCGCCTTTGGTTTCGAATAGTTGTCGTGTTCGGTTCGTGTCGTTTCTATCGGGAGTTCCAGAAGTGAATTTGGATGCGATCTCCATCGGGGCCAATGCTCCCGGCGAAGTCAATGTCGTCATCGAGGTGCCGATCGGAGGCGAACCGATCAAGTATGAGATGGACAAAGCCAGCGGCGCGCTGATGGTCGATCGCTTCCTCTATACCTCGATGCGCTACCCCGGCAATTATGGGTTCGTTCCCCACACGCTCTCTGACGACGGCGATCCCTGTGACGTCATCGTCGCAAACACGCGCGCGGTGATTCCCGGCGCGGTCATGAGTTGCAAGATCGTCGGCGTGTTGATCATGGAGGACGAAGCCGGAGGTGACGAGAAGCTGCTCGCGGTGCCCACAGCAAAGCTCACGCAGCGCTACGCCAAGGTGAACAACTATACCGACTTACCCGAGATCACGCTGAAGCAGATCGAGCATTTCTTCGCGCATTACAAGGATCTCGAGCCCAACAAGTGGGTCAAGATCATCCGTTGGGGAGATGCCGAGGAAGCTAAGCGGCTGGTGCTCGAGGGAATCGCGCGCGCCAAGTCGAAATCGGCCTAGCGCTGATTTTTCCAGGGCTCTACTGAAGGCAGGACAGCCGTCAGCACTCGGCCTTGTCTTAGTTTCACTGTCAAAAGCACCGGCCTTGGCTTTTCCGGGTTTGAATGTCCTATGCACGCCGGTAAGTCGAATAA
>JAYTRP010000031.1:0-2394 GCA_043746145.1 Hyphomicrobiales bacterium
TGACCCGATTCCCGAATCGCGGGCGCTATACTAGACTCAAGCATGGCGCATATTTCCGGATCCGAACGCTCGCAACTTCTCCTTCTGCCTGAAGCCTTCGACGACTATGTTGGCTCCGAAAATCCTGTGCGGTTCATCGACGCCTTCGTTGATGGCCTCGATCTAAGCGCGGCGGGTTTCGTGCAGGTCCAGCCGAAGGCGACAGGCCGACCCGGCTATGCCCCTGGTGACCTGCTGAAGCTTTACATCTACGGCTATCTCAACCGCGTTCGGTCGAGCCGCCGGTTGGAAGCCGAATGTCATCGCAACATCGAGGTCATCTGGCTGTTGCGGACGCTGAGGCCCGACTTCAAGACCATCGCCGATTTTCGCGCCGCCAATCGGACCGCCTTTAAAGATGACCGCGAACGGAAAAGTGGTGGTAGCCTATAACGTTCAGACGGCGGTGGACGCGAAATACAAGCTCATTGTCGAGCAGGCGGTCAACAATCAGGGCACAGACATGGGCCTGTTGAAGGAGACCGCCGAACCTGCCCGGGCTATCCTGGACGTAGAAATAATCGATGTGGTCGCCGACGCGGGTTACTACAAATTCGAGGACATCGAGGCTTGCGAACAGGCCGGATTGTCGCCCCATATTCCTCGACCGCAACGCGGCTACGCCGTGCGCAACGGGTTATTTCGCAAGGACGAGTTTCGCTATGACGCCGAGCGCGACGCCTTCCTCCAACCGGCTGGGCAGTTTCTATCGACGCGCTATGAAAGCAAATCGCGCGACCTGACCAAGTATAATTACGTCAACCCTTCGGCCTGCCGGGCCTGCGCGATCCGATCACGCTGTTGCACGCCGCGTACGCCGCGAAAAGTCTCACGCCTTGAAAACGAGGGGGTGCTTGATCGCATGGTCGAGCCGCTGAAGGCGCGACCCGAAATCCTTGACCGTCGTCGCGAGACTGTCGAGCATCCCTTCGGCTCGATCAAGCAATGGATGAACCAGGGCACATTCCTCATGCGCGGTCTCGACAAGGTCCGCGCCGAGTTCAGCCTGACGGCCCTTGTTTACAATTTGCGACGAGTGCTGAACCTCGTCGGAATGGAAAAGCTGATGCAGGCGGTAGCGGGGTGAAGTTTACGCTGCCGATGTTCAACGGGTCCGCGTGGGCGACCTACCAGCAGCCCCATGAAGGCGCTACAAGCCACTCTCGCGGTGAAATCGCGCCAACTCGCTGTAACGCGCCAGCCGGACAGAGGCGTCAGTTTCGAAAGAAGTTTTCGCACGGTCTGTGACGCTCGCGGGAAAACTGAAGGCCGTCGTCGTCGCCGCGATCGCGCGCGAGCTTTCGTGCTCGTCTGGGCCATCGCCAGGGAGGCGCACGCCACAAGCGCGTGAAAATTTGTCTCGCCAATTCGACGCTTTCAGGAGGAGAAGTCACCAAGCACTGGCTAGCCAAGGTTAGGCAAGTCCGGAGGCACGGTCACGGCCAGGAGAACCCTCGGGTCCACTATCAGCCGCATTATATCCGACGCTGGAACCTAGACAGAGGAAGCTCCGCGACGCATTACCGGTCCGGCGGTATCCAACCCGCGCATCACAGCATGATCAACCGTCGTTTTCATGACCGTGCCTCTCGCCCTGCCTAACCGAGGCCGTTTGAAGCGCTCAATCGCGAGCAGAAGAAAAATCGTGCCTGCATCTTGAAACGGCAAACATGAGAGTGGAAAAGTTCCGTCTCTCGCTGAAATAGTGGAAGATTCCAATTCGCGGCCCGACGCATCTTCAAATTTCCCTTGCTCACCGTGCGGAAAGCGCGCACTTTTGAACAGAGCGGAACCGACTTTGGCGACCGATGCAATCCGAAGCACAATTTCAGACCAAGCTCCTTACCCGTACCGACAGCGCCAAGAATTACAAAGTATATCGCGCGGCACTCGAATGGGATTTGACCGAGCCGATCGTTATTGAAAGCGCCGATGACCTTAAGTCGACTCCGCTGTGGCGGGAGCGACTGAAGCCGTTCCAACATCAGGTCACTAACTTAATGACGTTTTGCCGTCGCCTCCCGGTGACGCTGCTTGCCGACGATGTCGGTCTCGGCAAAACGATCAGCGCCGGATTGGTGATGAGCGAACTGATCGCGCGCTCCAAGCTCACACGCGTCCTGATCGTCTGCCCCAAGGTCTTGCGTCCTCAGTGGCAGCAGGAGCTGGATAGCAAATTCGGAATTTCTGCCCAGATCGCGACAGGTCGCGAACTTCTTGGCGCCAATCCCGAAGGCGTTGGCGCTGTCATCACTACCTACAACACCGCACGTCTCTATCTTGACCGTATCCCCGAAGATCGCTTTCAAATGTTGATCCTCGACGAAGCCCACAAGCTTCGTAACCTCCACGGGA
>JAYTRP010000032.1:0-7546 GCA_043746145.1 Hyphomicrobiales bacterium
CCTCTTATTGTCCAGTATCCCCGCGGTTTAGAGTCGTCGTAGCGGCGCCGGCAGCGCGGGAGCCACCTTTTCAAGGCATGCGCTATCACGTGGGTCTGCACGGAAGCAAGCTCAGCGAAAGCGCGTTAGCCGGCTGGAGAGGCGCTTTCGTTTTGCTGGTAACGATGAGATCGAAAAGCGAAAACCGCTATGTTAGCTCCGCTTCCGTGCCTGACCAAGGGGCGCGAGAATCTTTAGATGCCCAAGCAATTCCGATTCAAACTAGCCCACGCGAGCGCGTCCTACGTTGCGCACCCCCCACATACCTGCTAATCGCCGCTCCCTCACCCCGTGGTAGAGCGACCGGTCGCCAACCGGATCAAGCGCTCGCACCACGAACTGCAACCTGGCGCGCCGCTCGGGTCTTCCCGCAGCGGTCGCGCTTTTTTTGGAGCAGCCTATGGCAAAGAAGATTGTCGGCTACATAAAACTGCAAGTGCCAGCGGGCGCGGCCAATCCGTCGCCCCCTATCGGTCCCGCGCTCGGCCAGCGCGGTCTCAATATCATGGAATTCTGCAAGGCTTTCAACGCCCGCACGGCTCAGCTCGAGAAGGGCTCGCCAATTCCGGTCGTCATCACCGCCTTTCAGGACCGCTCGTTCACCTTCGAGATGCGTCAGCCGCCGGTGACCTTCTTTATTAAGAAGGCTGTCGGCCTCAAGATCGGCAAGAAGCCGGCTTCGGGCGCGAAGACGCCTGGCCGTGGTTTCGTCGGCAAGATCACGCGCGAACAGATCAAGGAAATCGCAGAAAAGAAGATCGTCGATCTCAACTGCGATTCGATCGCGTCCGCGATGAAGATGATTGAAGGTTCCGCCCGTTCGATGGGCGTCGAGGTGGTGGAGTAAGCCATGGCTCACGTTGGAAAACGCATCGTCAAGGCTCGCGAGGCCGTCGTTCGCACTAAGCTCTACTCGCTCGATGAAGCGGTGAAGCTGGTCAAGTCAAGCGCCAGCGCCAAGTTCGACGAGACCGTCGAACTCGCCATCAACCTCGGCGTCGATCCCAAGCATGCCGACCAGATGGTGCGCGGCGTCGTCAACCTGCCGAATGGCACAGGCCGCACGCTACGCGTCGCTGTCTTCGCCCGCGGCGCCAAGGCTGACGAGGCGCGCAACGCCGGCGCCGATATCGTTGGCGCTGAGGATCTTGTCGCCAGTGTCCAAGGCGGCACGATCGACTTCGATCGCTGCATCGCGACCCCGGATATGATGCCGCTCGTGGGTCGCCTTGGTAAGGTGCTCGGGCCTCGCGGCCTGATGCCAAACCCCAAGGTCGGCACCGTGACGATGGACGTCACCGCCGCCGTGATCGCTTCCAAGGGCGGTGCGGTCGAGTTCCGCGCTGAGAAGGCCGGCATCGTGCAGGGCTCGGTGGGCAAGGCCTCGTTCAACGAGGATCAGCTCACCGCCAATATTCGCGCCTTCGTCGATGCGGTAAACCGCGCCAAACCCGTGGGCGCTAAGGGCTCCTATCTCGAGAGCGCCGCGATTTCGTCGACCATGGGACCGGGCGTCAGGCTCGATCTCTCGACGCTCGCGACCGCGGCGCAAGTCGGGACTTAAATCGCTTCCTCTGGGAAAACTTTGAGGGTCGCGCGCGAGCGCGGCCCTTTTATTTTTCAGTCCTTTTAGTTTGCATGAGTCGCGATCGCCTCGACGATTTCCGGCAACAGCTTGCGCGGCAGGGAGTGACCCATTTCCGGCAGCACGATGAGCTTTGCGCCGGGAATCGCCGCTGCTGTGGCTTGGCCGCCCGCGAGTGGAACCAGGGGGTCTATCGCGCCATGGATCACCAGCGTCGGCGCGTTCACTTGGGCTAGCAGGTCTTTCCGGTTACCCGCGACAACGATCGCGCCGAGTTGTCTGGCGTTACCCAGCGGGTCGAACCCGCGTGCGGCCGCTCTCATGGCGCGCTCACGATCGATTTCACGCTCCTCAGGGAAAGCGCCGCCTCGCATCAGATCCCAAGCCCGAACGTTAGCCTCGACGTATTCCGCGATCGTAGTGGGCGGTGGCGCGACGAAGATTGAAAACATCGCGGGCGAGGGGGGCGGCAACGACGGATCGCCGGTGGTGGACATGATCGAAGTCAGCGTCAGCACCCGATCGGGGTGATGGATCGCGATCAGTTGCGCGATCATCCCGCCCATCGAGGCGCCGACGATATGCGCTTTTTCGATCCCAAGCGCGGTCAGCAGGCCGACGGCGTCGTCGGCCATGTCGGTGAGAAGATAGGGCGGCTTGATTGGTTTGCCCTGGAACGCCGCCATAACATTGGGCGGCGGCGCATCGATGCGGCTCGACCGTCCAATGTCGCGATTGTCGAACCGGATAACGTAAAAGCCGCGCTCCGCCAGCATGTGGCAGAAATCGTCGGGCCAGATGATCATCTGCGCGCCAAGGCCCATGATGAGCAGCATGGGCGGATCGCCTTCTCGGCCGAACGTCTCGTAACAGAGCGTGACCGCGCCGACTTCAGCGAATCGCTCGATGGACGAGGGGGCGGGGCTGGACATCATCGGTCTCCTCAGGGATCTTCGACACGACCATGGGTCGGAGCGGCGCCTGGCGTCAAATGCCGGCCGTGTGAACGAGGAGAACCGGATGCGTCCCGAGCCAATCGCCCGCTGGCTGGAAATCGCCAAATCCGGCGACACCTCCGGTCTCCACGCCCTGCTCGCCGAAGACGTCGTGTTCCAATCCCCTGTCGTGCACACGCCGCAGCGGGGTCGTGCGATCACCGCAAAATATCTTGCGGCGGCGGTCAAGGTGCTCGGCAACGCCTCGTTTCGCTATGTCGGAGAGTGGAGCGGCGCCGAGTCGGGCGTTCTGGAATTCGTCACCACGGTCGACGGGATCGAGATAAACGGCGTCGACATTATCGGCTGGAACACGGCGGGCGAGATTACCGGCTTTAAGGTGATGGTGCGGCCGCTTAAGGCGATGCAAACGCTGCATCAACACATGGGTGCGCTGCTGGCGGGGTAGCTCGAAAATTTGCGGGGGGCGACCGCGTCGAGGTAAACTCATCCCATGAACGAAACCGAAATCGCCGCGCTGTCGACCTGGATCGTGGAAGCCGGACTAGCGGGCTCGCGCGAACCCGCGATCCTTGCAGGTTTTTGCGAGCGCCTGCGCGAATCCGGCAGTTCGCTCGTCCGCGGCCAGTTGATCGTCGACACGCTGCATCCCCTGTACGAAGGCCGCTCGATCCGCTGGGACCACGGCTCCGAGGAGATCCTGTTCGTCGAATATGGCCCGAGCGGGGAGCGCTGGCTGACTAGCCCGTTCTATCATATGCGCCAAATCGGCGAATCGCTGCTGCACCGGCGATTGGAAGCTGCGACCGACACCGAATTCCCGGTCTTCGCCGCGCTTCGGCAGGACGGCGTCACAGGCGTCGTATTGATCGTGAACCGGTTTGCTGCGCAAGGCGCGATTGGCGAGATGGACAGCGTCTATTCCTCCTGGTCGAGCGAGGGGCCGCAGGGTTTCACCGAGGCCGAAGTCGAGACTTTACGACGACTCGCGCCATTCCTGGCGCTCGCGATCAAGTCCGTTTCTCTCGCCCGCATCGCCGAGACTTTGGTTGAAACTTACTTGGGCCGAGACGCCGGCCGGCGCGTGCTTAGCGGCCGCATTGCCCGGGGCGTCGCGGAGGAGATCAAGGCGGTCCTGTGGTTCAGCGATTTGCGCGATTTCACGCGGATCACCGATTCTTCGCCGCCTGAACAGATCATCCCGATGCTGAATGACTATGCCGACGTGGTCGTTTCGGCGATCCACGATCACGGCGGCGACGTGCTAAAACTGATCGGTGATGGCGTGCTGGCGATCTTTCCCGCCGCAGAGCGCAAGGCGGCATGCCGAGGCGCGCTCGACGCAGCCAGGGATGCAATCGCTGCAATGAAGATGCTCAATACGCGCCGTGTCTCAGAGGGGTTGCCGGCGACCGGCATCTACCTCGGGCTGCACATTGGCCGCGTGTTCTACGGCAATATCGGCAGCCGCGAGCGGCTCGATTTCACCGTGATTGGCCCCGCCGTCAACGAGGTGAGCCGCATCGCCGCCATGTGCCGGTCGGTCGACCAGCCGCTGCTGATGTCGGATGTTTTCACGCAAGGCGCCCCTGAGCAGCGCAACCGATTCCTGTCGGTTGGGAGATTTGCGCTGCGGGGCGTGGCGGCGCCGCAGGAACTGTTCACACTTGATTGGGGCGAGTGAAGTCTGGCGAGTGACGTCCCTCAAACCTTTATCCGCACTGGCACCGACTTCGCCGCCGGTGTTTTCGACTCCTGATCGTGCGCCCATAGCGGCATCAGCGGGTTCATCTCGGGATAATAGCCGCCCAAACACCCATCCGGCAGATTGAACGCCGTAACCTTCAATCCGGCGACCTCACGGTCGACGCCATCCCCAGCGTCGCTGACGAGGCTCACGATCTGGCCCTCATGCAAGTTCGCGCGCTCCATTTCAACGGGACTCACCAGCAAAATATCACGACCACCTTCGAGCCCGCGCAATCTATCGCTGAAGCCGTAGATGGTTGTGTTAAACTGGTCGTTGCTGCGCATCGTAATCAGACGATAGCGACCGGGCGTCTCCTCGAAACCGCACGCGCTCCACATTTTCGGGATCGTGAACTCGGCCTTGCCGCTCTTTGTCTTCCACTCGCGCTTGCGAGCCGTATTGCCGCGATAAAAGCCGCCCGGCGTCCACATGCGTGCGTTGAAGTCGTAGAACTGCTCGGGATAGGTCTCCGCGATGAGATCGCGAATCAGCGAATAGTCACCGGCCCATGCGTCCCAGCGTAGCTTGGGATTGGGCGCCAGAGTCGCTTTCGCAAGCTTCGTGACGATTGCAACCTCAGACAATAATTGCTTGCTTGCCGGCGGTTGCTTGGCGATCGAGCCTTGAACGCAACTGAACGTATCCTCTATTGTAACCGCTTGCGGACCTGTCGTTTGCCTATCCGCCTCGGTGCGACCGAGGCAGGGCAGCAAATAGGCGCTTTTTCCATTGATCAAATGGCTGCGGTTGAGCTTGGTTGCGATCTGCACCGTCAGCTGCATCTTGCGCCAACCGGCTTCCATCTTCTCGCGTTCGGGGATTGCGCGCACAAAATTGCCGCCGAGCCCGAAAAACGCCTGCACTTGTCCCGACAGGATTCCCTCGCAGGATTCCACCGTGTTCAACCCTTTGTCGCGCGGGGGCTCGAAGTCGAACTGCTTGGCGAGCAGATCGAGCGGCACGAGCTCTGGCTTTTCCGAGATGCCGACCGTGCGTTGGCCCTGCACGTTGGAATGTCCGCGAACCGGCGAGACGCCCGCGCCCTCGCGGCCAATGTTGCCCTTTAGCAGCAAAAGATTGACCAGCATGGCGATGTTTTCAAAGCCGTGCATGTGCTGAGTGAGCCCCATGCCGAAAATGCCGATCGTTCTTTCGGACGCGACGTAAACTGCGCCCGCCTGTTCGATGGCCGCGCGGGTCAGCCCGGATTCCTGCTCGATGCGCTCCCAGGAAAGCGCGCGCATTTCCGCCTCGAAAGCTTGGAAATCGTGGGTGTGCCGCTCGACGAAAGCGACGTCGATGACCCTGCGTCCCTCGACGCGCGCGGCGTCGTCGGCGGCGAAAACATATTTGCAAAGGCCTGCAATCGCGGCGATGTCGCCGCCCGACTTTACCTGATGGTATTGCGAGCTGATCCGCGTTTCCTTGCCGGACAGCATTTCCAAAGGCGATTGCGGATTGATGAACACCTCGAGACCGCGCTCTCGCACGGGGTTGAACGTGATGATCTCAACTCCGCGCTTTGCCGCCTCTTGCAGGGGATGCAAAAAGCGCGGACTGTTGGTTCCGGGATTCTGGCCAAAGAAGAAGATCGCGGTGCACTTTGATAGGTCGTCGAACACGCAGGTGCCGACTCCCACGCCAATAGTCTTGGTCAACGCCACCGACGTCGTCTCGTGGCACATATTCGAGCTGTCTGGCAGGTTGTTGTTGCCATACAACCGCGCGAACAAGGCATAGAGATAAGATGTCTCCAGGCTGGCGCGGCCCGAGGAATAGAAGACCACGGATTTCGGATCGAGCGTCTTTAATTGTCCGCCGATTTCGTTGAAAGCCTCGTCCCAACTGCAGCTGACGTAGTGGTCGGTTGAGGCGTCATAACGCATTGGCTCGGTGAGCCGACCTACCTGTTCAAGATCGTAGTCCGACCAATCGAGCAATTGCGTTACGGTGTGCTTGGCAAAGAAGTCTGGCGTACAGCGTTTCGTCGTCAGTTCCCACAAAGCCGCTTTCGCGCCGTTCTCGCAAAATTCGAACGTATGATAGTCGGCCGGCTTCGCCCAAGAGCATGAGACGCACATAAAGCCGTGCGGCTTGTTTTGGGTCGCCAGCGTTTCCATGGCGCCGACGACGGGCGTATCCGTGCCGATGTTGCGGGCGACGGAGAATAGAGATCCCCAACCTCCCGTTGCGCCGGAGTAATGGGGAGTCTCGACGTTGCTTGTCATTTGACGACCTCAGTTGACCAAAACAGCCATATGCCGTGGGTCAGGACGCTATTTTAAAAGGAGCCAGGCGCATCGCGCGCCCGCTGGTATCGTCAACCGTTACCGTCCGGCGCCAGCTTCAGCACTGGGGTTGTCTGACCGCCGAGGAAGTCGGGATGCTTCGCCGTCGTGTCGAAGAAGGCGGTCGTCTTGAAGAGTTCGTATTTACCAGTCGATGCGGCGGCCTGTGTCTTGGTCAGCAAGGCCACCATTTCCGCGTCGGTCATCGGCTTGAAGTTTTTGGCGACGCTAAACGCCTGATCGATCGAGCGGCGGTCGTCGATTCCGGTAATCAGCGTGGAGAGCGGAAGGTTCAGCGAGTAGTTAAGACACTCCACCGCAGTCGCCGTGTCGCTCTTGAGGATAACCGTGTCGCCCAGTGACTTCATGCCGAGAATGCCAATATTCTCCTTGACCGCAACCGGCGCCACCAACTGCCCGAACGAACGGAAATGGGCGTCCATTACGTTGATTGGCATTTGCACCGTGTCGAAGTGGAAGCCGTGTTTCCGCGCGGTCTCCAGCATATAGAGATGAATGCGCGGGTCCTTGTGGCCGGTGAAGCCGATGAAGCGCAGCTTGCCCGCTTGCTTGGCGGCCACCAAGGCTTCGAGCGCGCCGTACTCGGCGAAGATGCTGTCGGGATCGTCGAAGCGCAGAATCTCATGAAACTGAACCAGATCGATATGGTCGACCTTCAAGCGCTGCAACGAATCGTTGAGTTGGTTGGTCGCGGATTCCTTGGTGCGCCCGTCCAGCTTGGTCATCAGCAGAACTTTGCGCCGGTAGCCCCCTTCGCTGAGCGCCTTGCCCATACGAAGCTCGCTCTGACCTTCATTGTAGTCCCAGGAATTATCCATGAACGTGATGCCGCGGTCGATCGCCTCGTGCATCAACTTGATTGCTTCCGCGTCGGTCAGCTTCGCCTTGCCGATATGCGAACCGCCCA
>JAYTRP010000033.1:0-2386 GCA_043746145.1 Hyphomicrobiales bacterium
TTGACGACCTCAGGCTTGACGCCCTCAGGCTTGGCCAGTTCGGGGCGGGCTGCGTCCGGCTTGCCCGGTTCGCCCTTGCGTTCTTCGCGTTTCCGGGCAGGCTCGCCAGGCGTCGCGCTCGGCGCCGGCTTTGCGCCCTCGGCTGCGGCGGGCGTGACTCTCGCCGGCAAGGGTCCTCCCGCCGCCTTGGCGGGAACAACAGCGACGCCCTTGAACACGCCGGCCTTCGCCGTCGCGGCGACAGGCGGCTTACCCTTATTTTCGGTAGCGAACGCCGATTCCGTATGGCTCGCTACAGTCGCGTTGCGCACCTGCGCCGTGGTCCTGGTGACATGCGTCTCCCTCGACGCAAGCAGTTCAGCGGGAGTCGGCTTCGCGGTCGCGCCGTTTGGGCCGCCGTTGTAACTGACCCGGTTCAACGTCACATTGTTAATAGTGACTTGCTTCTCGTAGACATTCGTTATGTTGACATTACGAACGTTGTTGACCGACCGATTGTAGAAGAATTGGCCGTTGTCCCAGCGTCCCCCCTCGTAACCCGCCCCGACATAGCCAAAGCCGTAATTGACGCCGCCGTAAAAACCGACGTGCTCGCCCCAATATCCCGTATGAAACGCGTATCCGTCATCGGAATAGCCCCAATATCCCGGCGTCCAAAGCAGACCAGCCCGCGGCGGCTCGACCCAGACTCCGGGAACCCAATAATGGTCCTCGCCATTCCAGGACCAGTAACCCGGATTCCAAAGGTAGCCCGGCTCGGGGATTGCCGGCTGATCGTAAACGGGGAGCGGCGGTGGGGGCTCATCGGCATAGATCACCGCCCGGGACACGCCAACAGGGGCGCTCTCGCCTTCAAGAGCCGCGGGTGGCGGGCACGCACAGGTCTGCGCGAGCGCCGGGCTCCAAGACACGGCCACGCCGCTCGCGGCCAGCAAAGCTGTCAGCACAAGAGGTCGAAAAATTCTCATGGCGTGATCCACCGCTCTCACATTCTCTGAGGACGCGCTCTCGGGGGTCGAGATGCATTCCTGCACGCGCTACTTGAGGCGACTGCGGCTGAATGGCCAATGAACGGACGCGACGATGGTATAGACGGCTGCAGACTGAATAGTTTGCTTGCTGCGGACTTTGAGTTGCACTGCAATATGGTTCACCGGCCTGCGTGTGAAGGGCGGTGGCTGGTAGTGGCTGCTGCGAGCCGCCGATACGAAGTTCGCCTCCTCATAACAATGGCGCCGCCAAACCGACGGCGTCATTGTTAGTCGACGCGTCTAAATTACATCGGCGGATTTACGCCATCCTTGCCGAACAGAACCGCGGCCCCGTGGATCGAGCCGTCCGCCTCGCGTTGAGCTGGGACAAACACCACCTCACCGGGCTGGATGTCCGCTGGGGTCGCCGGAACGAGCGAGACCACAGGAACGTCGGCGGGAATGTTGATCTTCTTCTCGCCGCCGTTGTAGGTCACCGTGACAGTCTGGCCGTCGACCCCCTTGACCGTATTTGAGACGGTCGCGTTGGTCATCATGCTCGAGCCTTTGAGATCCCAGGGGTAGTGGCCTTCGCCCGAGCCCTTCATACTGGGCGGAAACACAACGACTTCCAAGGAGCGCAAGGTCGAATCGGGCCCCGCAGCGGTCGCGGTGCCGATGAACGTGCCCTCTTTAATGTCCGCAATCGACGCCTTTACGACCTGGATGGCATGAAAATCATTGGCCAAGACAACCGACAAGTCGGCGCCTTCTTTGGGATGCACGACCAGCTTAAATCCTTCGAGGCTAACGACCGTGCCGCGCACTCGTGCTCCCTCAGTCGCAGCGCTGGCAAATGTGCTGCTCAACGCGATGGGAATGAGAACCAGGAGGGCATGGCGCGCAAGGCGCGCTGACCGGTAGTTGGGGTGTTTCATCAGTGAATCCCTTCGTCGCTATGAATTCGGCGGCTTGGCCGCCGGGTCAAGCGCCACGGGGACGCCTGTACTTTACCCAATTCACAACTTCGAAGATGGGAGGAGAGTTCCCAGCTGGAGAACTTGCTCGGATGCGCCTCAGGCTAGCGAACCATCTCGGCGATGACAGTAACCTTACCATCGCGAACTCCCACTATTTGCATGGGAATATGCGGATGATTGTGCTCGTCCATACTGTAATTGCCGCCCAGTAACGACGGCATGGTTGAAGACTTGAGCGCTTTCTCGATATCTTCGGATTTATCAGAGCCCGCACGTCGGATCGCATCGACGATCAGCAGCGTCGACTCATAGGCGTAGAAGGAGCGCTGGGTCGGCGCAATTCCATATTTGGCGCGGTAAGCCGCGATGAAATCTTTTACGCCCGGCGCCTGAATGAACGGATTGTAGACGGTGACGCCCGTTGCTCTGGCTATG
>JAYTRP010000034.1:0-2381 GCA_043746145.1 Hyphomicrobiales bacterium
GACATCGCTAACCTCCAAATCAGGCAAACCCCAGGATCGTTCATCAAACCGGAAAAGGGAATCCCAAAAATCGATTCAGATCAGCGGGGGAACGCTCTAACTCGTGGACAGCGACGAAATGCTGTTTCTCCTGAGCAAATGATCGCAATGCCCAACTCAACACCGGAAAAGCGACTTCTCCTATTCGGGGCTTCCCGCGGCCTGGGATTGGCGCTCGCGCAGGAGTATTTGAAGCTCGGCTGGCGCGTGGTCGCCACCGCGCGCAGCGGATCGGGAACCGCTCTGCACGATCTGGTCGATATGGCGGAGGGGCGGTTCGAGATCGAGACCGTCGACATCACCGATTCCGCGCAGGTCGCCCTCCTTCATGGACGCCTTGCATCCGAACGATTTGACCTGCTGTTCGTCAATGCCGGCGTCGCAAATGACGACGGGGAAACTATTGCCGATGTCTCGACCGAGGACTTCGTGCGCGTGATGGTGACGAACGCCCTAAGCCCGATGCGGGTTATCGAGACGTTCAAGGACCTCGTGCCGACGACCGGCGCTATCGCGATCATGTCGTCTGGTCAGGGCAGCGTGAGCAACAACGAGACCGGCGGCTTCGAGGTGTACCGGGCCAGCAAGGCCGCCCTCAACACTTTGATGCGGAGTTTCGCCGCCCGTCACCGCGACGACCCGCGCACTTTGCTGCTGCTCGCGCCGGGTTGGGTGCGGACGGACTTGGGCGGCCCAAAGGCGCGGCTCAGCGTGCAGGACAGCATTCCAAATCTGGTCAAAGTCATTCAAGCGCAGCAAGGAAAAGGCGGCCTGCATTACCTCGACTATCTCGGCCAGACAGTCTCATGGTGAGCCGGGCAGACTCCGTGCAACTCAATCGGCGCGGCTTGTCGGGCGCAGGCGTGACGCTCGCGGCGAGCCCATTCGCCTTTCCGGCATTGGTTGGTGCGGCGCAAGGCGCGTCCGCTTCGTCACCGGAACCCAAAGCTTCCTTGGAGCCGTCCGCCATGCGTATCGTCGCCGTTGAAGAGCATCTTACATTTCCCGAACTGCTCGCGGGGATAGCGTCTGAAACCTTGAACGCAAATGGATGGCCAGCGCCGGGCAGTCCTGGTTTTCGGGCCGTGGTCCCGCCCGCGCTGGAAGAGTCGGGTGAGGGAAGGCTCGCCGCGATGGATGCGGCCGGCGTCACGACGCAGGTTCTATCCGTGCCGGGACCAGGAGCGGAACTGCTTGCGGGCGAGGCGGGCATCATGATGGCTCGCCAGTGCAATGACAGATTGGCGCGGCTTTCGACCACTCAGCCCGAGCGCTTCGCCGGGTTTGCGCATCTGCCGATGCGAAGCCCTGCCACGGCCGCCGACGAATTGGAACGCGCCGTGCGCGACCTCGGCCTCAGAGGCGCGCTGATCAACGGAACGATCGATGGAAAATTCCTGGATCATCTCGACTTTGAGCCGGTCCTGGCCCGCGCGGAAAGCCTCGGCGTTCCCCTCTACATCCATCCTGGAATTCCGCCTGAAAGCGTTCGCTCGGCCTACTACAGCGATCTTCCCGCGGAGGCGCCGTTCCTCATGTCGATCTCTGGATGGGGTTGGCACGCCGAAACAGCGGTGCATATTCTGCGCTTGGCCGTGTCGGGCGCGCTGGATCGCCATCCCAACTTGAAGCTCCTGATCGGCCATATGGGCGAAGGGTTGCCCGCGATGATGGAGCGGGTGGAACGCGTGTTTTCGCGTTACAGCAAAGCCCACCTCAACCGAAACGCCGCACGCGCCATCCTCGATCAGGTCTGGGTTTCGACCAGCGGATTTACGAGTACGCCCGCTTTCCTGGCGACATTGATGACATTCGGCCCGGACAGAATTCTGTTCTCGGTCGACTACCCCTTCGGCGACAACAAGACGGCGGTGGACTTCCTGATGGCTCTGCCAGTCTCCCCGACCGATCGCCGGAAGATTGCTCACGCCAATGCAGATGCGCTGCTTGGTCTGACGCCGGCGGCAGGCTCGAAGTGACAGAATTCGAAATTTAAATCCAGTTCAGACAGTTTGGTTCTTCCTCAAGCCCGCTCAACGTCATTCCCGCGGACAAGGATTGATCCGGCAAACCGGCGGCGGCTATCGCCTCCAAACAAGCCTTTGCTTCGACTGGCGCAACAGCATAGACAAACTCTGCCGCTTGCAGTCGAACCTGTGGGTTCTTGTCGGCAAATAACGTCAGCAGTGACCGACGTTCCTCGACGCCGCGGCGTTTTAGTTCGCGTGTCACGACAAGCAAAAAATGGAAATTTTTGTTACGTTTACGAATATTTCCTGTCAGGTAAGTGTCGTACTGAACTAGGCATGCTTCCCGGAATTGGGCAAGCAGTTCTGGAAGAG
>JAYTRP010000035.1:0-7525 GCA_043746145.1 Hyphomicrobiales bacterium
TACGCGGACGATCCCGATGATCCCATGGCGCGGCTGCACGCCTGGGTGCGTGGGGGGGCTGAATGCGTATTCGACGACGAACGTGGCTGCGACTTCGCCAACGCCGCCGTAGAACTAGCCGAGACTAACCATCCGGCGCGGCGCGTGATCGAAGAGATCAAAACCGAACACCGCAACCGGCTCGCCAAACTCTGCGCCGAGGTCGGTATCGCTCAGGCGGACCTGCTCGCCGACACCTTGTCCCTGCTTATCGAAGGCGCTCGCGTCAGCCGCCAAAGCGCCGGCCTCGAAGGACCGAGCGCGAGGTTCGTGCGAATGTGTGAAGCGGTGATTACGTCATTCCAGGCGGCGAAGTAAGGTCTGTCTGACAGACTATCCGCGACCCGAAGGCCCGGCTGTCAGCACCAAACGTGGCATGTCGCGCCCGACCCTACTGAATTTATTCCGGCATTCGGAGCCGCCGCCTCGCTAGGTCGGCTCCCCGATCCCTGTTTCAAGGGATTAGGTTGCTCCCGATCCCCGCCGTCACACTCCCAAACTTGCCCGCGCCGCCTTCGGCCAGCCGCGCACATCCACACCATGCGTGATGAACAACGCAATCGCGAGGCGATCGATGCCGAACGCGACGCAAGCAGTGTGGGCGACCTCGCCGTCGGCGGTCCGCAAACCCCAGGTTTCGCCAAAGTGGTCGCGGTGGCAGTTGAAGCTCATGCACGCCGTCGGCTTGTCAGCCGAGCGCACGGGGATCAGCATTTCAAACTTAAGCGCATTGACGACCTGAAAGCGGCCGACCATCTGGCCCTCGCGGCCGAAAAACGGGTCACTTGCGACGTCGATGCGGTGCGATAAAGCCAGCGCAGCGGCGATCTCGGGAGCGCGCGCCATCCATGCGTCACGGAACTCCGAAATCTCGGACGGCGCGCCGATCGCGACGAACTCGCGCATGCGGAACGACTGCAGGCGATCGATATCGCGCGACGGCTCGCGGCGAAAACAGTCGCTGGCGACATCGAACATTAGCGGTTCGGCGCCGAGCGGCCCTCGCGCGGCGGCGATGGGGTAGATGGGATAACAAGCGGCCGGCGTCAGCACGAGATCGGTCGCCGCGACGCTGTCTGTCCATTCCCCCCCGGCCTCGAACCGGCCAACCGCATCATTGACTAGGGTCTGATCGACGCCAAGTCCGCAAACGCAGCCGAGTAAATGCGGGAAGCTCTTGAGATAGCCCGACTTCTCGATCAGAGCGCGGCTGGCGACAGGCGGAAACCGGAACACTTCCGCCGTCTCGGGCCGCATCGTGCTGATGAACCGGCCAAGTCCGTCGACTACGTCCTCGTAGGCGCCTGTGCGGCCGTGCACGCCGTCGACGCCGGTTGGAGTAAACAGACGGGCGAGAACCTCCTCCGGCGAGGCTTTCGGGCCGCTGAATTGGGCAGGCGGAATCGTCATGGCGGGGTCCTCCTGGTGCAGGGCGGTTATCGGCTCAGCGCCAGCGGCGGCGAACTCATCAAGACCGCGGCTTCGGCGTTGGCGAGGATGCGATCGTTGTTGATCATGATCGGCGCGGAGAGCACGTCGCGCAGCGAACGCCCGATGGTGAACTCGGTGTCGTTGCGATAACCCATAAGCCCGCATGCCCGCATTACGCTCATGACGGTCTGGACGGCGAGTTCGGACGACTCGACCTTCAGAAAATTAAGCGCAAGCTGGGCGTCCATCGCGGTTAGACCGCCGGGTTCGCTCGCATGCCGCTCGAAGGTCGCTACGCCAGCCTGGATCGCCGCGCGCAACGTCTCCAGCGACAGACGCGCGCGCGTCAGATGAGACGAGCCCGGCGGCATTTTGCCGCCCGAACTCCGCGAGGCTTGGCGTACAAAGGCGCGACCGCGCGCAAAGGCGCCGGTGGCGATCCCATACCAGGCAGAACTCCAGAACAGATGGGCGTAGGGCGCCATCGTTTGATTATGGATGCGGTCGTAAGGCTGCGCCAGAACCTGCTCTGCCTGTCCGCTCGCGCGCAGGATGTAGCCGACACTGCATGTGCCGCGCATGCCAAGCGTATCCCAAGATTTGGTGCGCTCGAGCGTGTAATCCGCTCGGTCATAAACCACGAGAACCTGATCGGAACTTGCGGCCGCCTCGGACCGCCGCGCCGTGGTGACGATTGCGTCCGCCTGCGCGCCGTAGGAAATGCAGGAAGCATCGCGGGTAAGGAGCACCTTGGCGCCATCAAGCTGGATCGCCGCCTCGCTGGAGCGGACGTTGCCGCCGTTGACGCCTTCGGTCGTCGAGGAGGCAAGCAGCAATTGCTCAGCCGCGATGCGCCGCTGAAAGTTCAGTTGCCAAGCCACGCCACGGGCATGTCGCACCAGACACGCAACCTTGATCTGATGCATGGCGAAAATCATTGCCGTCGAAGAACAGGCAGCGCCCAATATGGCGCAAACATCTGCGACGTCGGCGGCGCGCCCGCCCTGCCCGCCCAACTCGGTCGGGATCAGCATGCCCAGCAGCTTCTGCTTACGCAGCGCGTCGATCGCCTCGGCGGGGAAACGGGAGTCGACATCGACCGCCTCGGCGAACTGCTCGGCGATTTTCGCCGCTGCTTCGGCGCAGGCGACGAAATCTCGATCGGCGACGGCTTCACCCACACGGGCTCGTCGTTCCCGGCTCAATCCCAGACTCACAGCTACCGACATGTGAACTCCTTAAAAAATGTGGCTCGGGACCTGTGCCGATCGGAAACTCAGTCGATCGCGCCCTGGCCCGGTCATCGCCGTCCGCCTGAAAGTGTTAGCATGAGGAAAAGCCGAGCATTACAAGTTTCGGCATTCATCATAAACTGGGATGCAGCTTTAACTCCTTTTCTTGCTTTGCTTTAATAAAAAATTAACTGTTATTACATTGCATTCGCGACGAATTACTATTCAAATTGTATTGGTCTTGGCAACTTTTGCGATAGAGAGGCCAGTTATGCTCGACAATGTAAAGCTAGAGGACCGGCTGTTTGACATGGTTCGTCCATTCGCGCCTGAACTTCCCAACGTGCCCGTCGAAGCACGCAAGGTTGGATTGCGAGATGCGGGACTGACATCGCTCGCTGCGGTTCGGCTGATGCTTGAGATCGAGGCCGCTTTCGAGCTAGCGATCCCGGACGGGGACCTCACGCCCGAGAACTTCGAGTCGATCGACACGATCGGCCGCTTGATCGAAAGGCTGCAGGCGGCCTGACGGCGCGTGCCAATTGAGAAGCCCAGCGGCCTCGATGGGCGCGCAAAGCGGTTTCTCGACGCGCTCAACGCGGGAACGCTGGCCCGAACGGGTCCACCCACGATCGCCGAAATCCGCACGGCGGCCGCTGAACTCGCAAAATTCGCCGCGCCGCCGCCCCCGGTGGCTCGCCGCGATCATGTCCTGAGGCTCGCGTCGCGCGATCTGGCGCTGCGTGACTATTCCCCCTTGGAGCGTCAGGACAGCGAACTGCCCGGGTTGGTGTTTTTCCACGGCGGCGGGCTCGTCTGCGGCGACCTCGACACCCATGACGCACTTTGTGCAACCTTGGCGCATGGCGCGGGCTGCCGCGTTCTCGCGGTCGATTACCGGCTTGCGCCCGAGGCGCGTTTTCCAGCCGCCTTCGATGATGCGCTGGCGGCGACGCTCGCTATCGCGGGAGATCCCTCATATTGGTGCGTCGACCCTGGGCGACTCAGCGTCGGCGGCGACTCCGCAGGCGGCCAACTCGCAGTCCTAGTCGCACAGGAAATGACCCAGCGGGGCGTTTCGCTCGCATTGCAGTTGCTTCTTTGTCCGGTGATGGACCCGCTTGCGCGCGCTCCCTCGCGCCATTCGTTCGCGCAAGGTCTCCTGATTGAGGAAACCACGATGCAGGTCTACTGGGACGCCTACCGCGTCGAGGGACTCGCCCCGGACGATCCCCGCGTGGCGCCCCTCAGGGCCAACGACTTCCGGTCGTTGCCGCCGGCGCTGATCCATGTCGCCGAGTTTGACCCGCTGCGCGACGAGGGATGCGAATACGCGGCGGCGCTAGTCCGCGCGGGGGTTGCCGCCTCGCTCACTATGCATGGCGCGCTGATTCATCACTTCTACGGCCTCGGCGGCATCATCCCGACCGCGAAATCCGCGCTGGAAACCGTTGCGCTCGAATTGGCTCGGGCGTTTGAAGACGCAGCGATCTGAGGGTTAAAGCCGCGCCACGCCAGCGAGGATCGAAGCATAGCGCGCTAAATCCAGCGGGACATAGCCGTCCCCCACGAGGATATAGAGCGGATCGCCGACCTGGCCGGGGTCGAAACCCTCAGCGGCGTAGAGCGCGCGCTTTGGCTTGAACGTCTCCGTCCGTGCGATTTCCCTAACGAACCGCAGGAACAGCGGCCGAGCGTAGCGTGGCAGCGGGGCTACGGCGCGCGCGATCCCCTCGAGATCGGGCGCTCCGTTCGCCGTTACGACGGCCATGCCCGCGCGGCCTTCGCTATGGGGAACCGCGACGCCGAACACGATCGCCTCGGCGATTCCAGCGCAGCGCGAGAGTGCGGCGACGACATCGGCAGTGGCGACATTCTCGCCCTTCCAGCGAAAAGTGTCGCCGATCCGATCGACAAAAGCGTAGAATCCGTCGGCGTCTCGCCGCAGCAGATCGCCGGTGCGCATCCAGGCGTCGCCCAGGGCGAACACGTCGCGCAGGATCTTTTTCTCAGTTTCGCCGTCCTGGCTGTAGCCCTCGAAGCGCGAGGCTTCGTCGCCACCGATACGGCCCAGCGCTTCTCCGGCTTCGCCGTCCAGGGAGCGGGCGCAAAAGCCGTCCGTCCCGCGCCAAGGCGCCTGTGCCTCTTCATCGAAGCGAACGAGCGCGAGCCCCTCGCGCGCGGCAAGATAGGACGGCGCTCGCCCAACCGCGCCGACACGGCCCTCTACGTTGTAGAGCCAGACGTTGCCTTCGGTCGAAGCGTAAAACTCAAGGACTTGAATCTGCGGCCAACGCGCGGCCAGGACGCCCCAAACGTCGGGAGCGAGCCCGTTGCCGATCGCGAGGCGCAAGCGGCTGCGCGCTTCAGCGGCCGAAGGCGGCGCGAGCGAGAGGTAGCGGCACAGTTCGCCGATATATTGGAATGCGGTGCAGTCGAAGCGTACGACGTCGTCGAAGAACCGGCTTGCCGAGAACTTTTCGGCGATGGCGACCGAGCCCCCACGAACCAGCGGCGCGCCCATCGCTAGCACGCCGCCGACGCTGTGGTGCATCGGCAGGCAATTGTAGAGGCGATCTTCCGGGCCGAGATTGGCGAGGCCGGCGAACCAATGCGTCCAGCTGATGATCTTGCGGTGACTGACCTCGGCGGCCTTGGGAAATCCCGTCGTGCCGGAGGTGAAGATGCGCAGCGCGCGATCGGAAAGGGTCACGTCCCGCAATTCCGCCAAAGACAACATGTCGCCTGAATTCGCCGCGATTTGGTCTTCGATTGGTCTCCGTGAGAAACCCTCACCGCAGGTCCAGAGATCGTAGCGCCCGAGCGTCGCCAGCGCCGCGCCGCACTCATCGGCGAGATCAGGCGCGACAATCGCTCGCGTAGCGCCGGCGACACGGAAAGCATGCGCGAGCGAACCGCTCTCGAGGTCGGGACTAATCAGCGCCGCCACGACGCCCACGTGGGTGAGGCCCATCCAGAGCGCGAAATATTCCGGACGATTGCGCATCACGAGCGCGACCGTCTCACCCTTAGCTATGCCTTCGACCAACGCCCATCGCGCATATTGGTTGATGCGCCGCGCCAACTCGGCGAAGGTCAGTTGCTCGCGATCGCCGATCAGCGCAAGCCGATCGCCGTATTGCGCCGACCACGCCATTGCGGCGGCCGGCAGCGTGCGCGAGGGGTCACGGACTCCACGCGAAGTAAGGTCCAGGGCGCGCGCCCAGCTCTTGTTCGCGGATTCTCTCTTTGGTAGTAGCCCAGGCGCGGGCGGTGACGCAGGCGCGGGTAGTGTCCCAGGAGCGGGCGCAGGCGCAGGCGGTTCGACGAACGCGTTCATCCCACCCTCTCGAAGCGCCGGCGCCAGTGCAGCAGAGCGGCGCCGGAATCGCCTTGCAGGATCGCCTCGGCCGATCCAATCACGATCGCATGCGTACCGTGTTCCGTGATCGAGTCGAGGCGGCAGTCAATCGCGGCGAGCGCATCGGCGAGTATGGGCGCGCCGGTTGTCAACGTCCGCCAGGACCCCAACCCGAACCGCTCCGCTCCAGCCGCGCCGCCCGAGCCAGAAAACCGGGCGGCCAGCGCTTCATGCGCGCTTCCCAGCAAATTGACGGCGAACACGCCTCGCCGCCGCAACATTTGCAAAGTGGCGGAGTTTTGGTTGAGGCAAACCAGCAACGCGGGCGGCGACAAACACAACGAAGCCAGCGCGGTGACCGTGCAACCAGAGCGCTCCTCGCCCATCCCCGACGTCACCAGCGCAACGCCGGACGCGAGTTCGCGCATCGCATCCCGAAACGACTCAGAGGTCACGCCAACGGTCGCCGGTCGGTCGATCGAGTCGAACGTTTCCATGTAAGCCAAATTCAGCCCCCCCACCGCGCTCTGGCGAAGGACGCCGGGCTCGCCGCCAGTTTTCGAGCAGCCACTAGCGATAACCAATTGCGAAACAAGATCGCGCTCGACTCGCGCCAAGTCGCTTCCGGACGCTCCAACGCCTGCGACGGGAACGCGATCCCTGCCGGATCATCCGCCGCGCGGATCAGGTATTCTCGCAATATCTCGACTACGTCCGCAGGAAAATAATGGGCGGGCGGCGGTGGCGGCGACGATTGGCCGCGCAAGCTTCGCATCACATCGCGACGGTACTCGCGCGCAAGCGTATCGGCGTCATATTCGAGATGCCCTTGCAAGAAGACCTGCAAATGCTCACTGTCCTTGATGAAAGCGTCGATGCCCACCTCGGGCGAGCGTCTCAGCACGAGATAATCGTTGGCGACGAGTTCACTTTCATCGAGATCGTTCCACCGCGAATGCGGAACACCGGCGACGAGCGGCATGCCGTCAGTCAGTGGATGCTGTCCAACCAGCTGCGTCGCGAACACGCCCGAAATCTTCTTCGACATTCGCCGCCGCCGCACCCCATCCTGATGCTGCGTCACGATATGCGCGGCAAGGCAAGACGCCAGCATCGAGACCACAGAAGTGCGGGCCCAATCAACCAGCCCTGTCAACTCGCCCCAATAGGGCTCGTGTTCGAGCTCACTTGCAAGCGGTTCAGCGCCCGTCACGATGATCGCATCGGGCAAAACGTTGCGCAGCCCGCTCGCCGCGCGATAATAATTGGCGGCGATGTCGCGGCGCGCATCCTTCCCGCGCGCTACGCTCTCCAGCGTCCACAGGGTCAGCGCGAGATCATGCTCGCCTGCGCCGTCTTCCAGCAGCGTGGAAAACTGTCGTTGCGTCGCTGCGAACGCGGCATCAGGCATGTTGTTGACCAGGCCGATAGTCAACTGACGTCCGCGATCGCGCCGCGCGCC